>NZ_JBVHHY010000002.1:226126-482654 GCF_055560835.1 Kitasatospora sp. NPDC023120
CCGGTCGGGTGTCCGGTCGGGTGTCCGGTCGGGTGTCCGGTCGGGTGTCCGGTCGGGTGTCCGGTCGGGTGTCCGGTCGGGTGTCCGGTCGGGTGTCCGGTCGGGTGTTCTGCGGGTGTCGGGTGGGGCGGCTCAGCCGAGCCAGGTGTCGATCTGGCGCGCGGCCTCCGGCGCCGAGGCGAGCTCCTACCGTGGCAAAGATCTGACCGAGTGTACCCGGTCGGATAAATTGGAGGCCTGACATCTTCCGCAGTGCACAAGAGCGCCGAACGCCCCGGAATGAGGAGCCGCCCCACCATGACCGCGTCCCTGCCCGCCTTCGCCGGCCGAACCTACGTCTTCCGGGCCGACAACGGCGCGGCCTTCCGCAACACCTACTCGGCCGACGGCACGCGGCTGCGTTGGGAGGGCCTCGGCGAGTCCGCGGGCCAGTGGGAGGACGTGCGGCTGCACGTCGCCGAGGTCGCGCCGGGGATCTACTTCATCAGCTGGACGGAGCAGAGCGGGATCACCGTCAGCCATGTCATGGACCTCAACAAGCTGACGATTCGGGCCTTCTGGACCTTCGAGGGCGAGGGCGGCCGGGTCGGGCAGCTGCACACCGGGACCCTGGAGCGGGTGGCCTGAGCCGTGTGACGGCCGAACTCTGACGACCGAACCCCCGGGGCCGAGGCCTCGGGGGTTCGGTCGGTCGGACGGCAACTCGTCCGTCAGACGGTCTGGTCAGGCACCTTGAGGTGCTGGGACAGCCACTCCAGCGAGGACGGCAACAGCGCGCTCCAGGTCTCGAAGTTGTGGCCGCCGTTCTCCAGCATGCTGTACGAGACCTGCATCGGGCTCTGCGCCGCGTCGACGAACGCCTCGGTCTCCCGCCGGTAGTCGCCGTCGCCCTTCTTGGTGCCGGCCAGCAGTACGGACACCTTCGGTGCCGGCAGGTTCTTCAGCCGCCACATCAGGTTGGCCTCGTCGCGGCGCTGCTTGCTGCCGCCGAACAGGTCACCGGTGGTCGGGTCGTCGGCGGCGTCGTAGTAGGCGGAGAGGGCGACGGCGGTCGGGAAGACGTCCGGGTGGCGCATGGCCAACTTGAGCGCGCAGTAGCCGCCGGTGGAGTTGCCCATGAAGGCCCACGCCTGCGGGTCGGACGAGACCCGGAAGCTGGCCTGGATCGCGGAGGGCACGTCCTTGGTGAAGTACGTGTCGGACTGCGGGCCGTTCGGGATGTCCTCGCACTCGGTGTCCTGCGGCAGCGCGGGCGAGGGACGCATCAGGACCATGACGGTCGGCTGCATCCGCCCCTCCTGCAGCAGCTTGAGCGCCGCGCCCGGGTAGTTGAACCGGGTGATCAGGTTCTCGGCGATTCCTGGGAACCCGGTGCTGACGATCACGGCCGGGAACTGCTTCTGCGCGTACTCCGGCTGGAAGTACTGCGGGGGCAGGTAGACGTAGCCCTCGGTGGACAGCCGGCTGACCGCGCCGTCGATCCGGACCTTGCGGATCTCGCCCGAGCGGCTGGGCTCACGGCCCATCGCGCCGCCACCCTTGACCGAGGCCTGACCGATGGTCTCCACCAGGAGGCGCCCGGAGGCGTCCGCCTTGTTGTGGATCACCACCGGTCCGGTGTCGCCGGTGCCCAGCAGGTCGTCCCAACTGCTATAGAAGGCGAAGTAGTTGTTCGCCACCAGACCGAGCGCCGCGAGCACCGCGAGCTGAGTGGCGATCAGCGCGCCGATCCGGCCGAACACCGCCGGCCAGGTCTTCTTGGCCAGTCTCGGCCACAGCCAGACGGTGGCCCCCATCACCACGACGGCGATCAATACGGTCAGCGCCAGCACCTTCTGGCTCGTCAGACCCATGTCCTACTTGCTCCCACGCCTCGAACTCCAGTCCCCTCCGCTGGGGACATCCGAGGAGGTCACCCCGGTTCCCCCGTCGGGACGCAAGAACCAACCCTAGCTGTTGGCTGGGAGAAAGCTGATGACGCCTGGGAGGCAGCCGGGAACGGGGGCGGGCTTCAGCGGACAGCGGACAGCGGACAGACAGGCGACGGGCGACGGAGTTCAGCTGACAGATTTCAGCCGACAGATAACAGATTTCGAAATCTGTCAGCTGAACTCTGTTCGCTCCCAGAGCCGCAGCCCAGCCGTGAGCTCGCGCATGCAGCGCGCGCCCAGCTCCTGCGGGGAGCCCGGCCCGGCGGCGGGGGCGCCGGAGGCGGCCCACTGCTCCAGGGCCACCCGGATCGCCGCGGTCGCGGCGGCAGCCGCCAGTCGGATCTCCAGCGGGTCGGCGCCCGCCGGGCAGCGCTCGGCGAGGACGACGCGCAGCCGCTCCTCCGAGTCGGCGTGGACGCGCTGCCAGGCGCCCTCCAGTCGCGGGTCGCGCAGCAGGCTGCGGGTCCACTGCATCATCTCGACGCCCGCCTCGTCGGCCGGCGTCAGTGACGTGACCGCCGCGCGCTCCAGCGCCTCGCGCAGCGGAAGGTCCGCCGAGCTCTCGGCGAGCTGGTCGACCCACTGCCGCCCGCCCGCCGCGAGCAGCGGGGCGACGGCGTCCTCCTTGACGGAGAAGTACCGGTAGAAGGTGCGCAGCGAGATGCCCGCGGCGAGGGCGATCTCCTCGGCGGTGGTCGCCTCCGCCCCCTGTTCGGCGAAGAGCGCGGCCGCGGTGCGGGCGATCTCCAGCCGGGTGGCGTCACGGCGGCGCTGGTTCAGGGTCGGGCGTCCGGTCACAGGGTCAGCCTACGCGGGCTGGTGCCACTGTGGCGCGCCATGCCGAAATGACACACCAAGCCTTTTTGGCACGTCATGCCACCTGAGCGTACCGTGACTCTCGAGGTCGAGAGACCGCGAACGAACGGAGTACCACCATGGAGCGCTTCAGCGGACGGAACGTCCTGATCACCGGCGGCGGCTCGGGCATCGGTCAGGCGACCGTGCACCGGATCCTCGCCGAGGGCGGGAAGGTCGTCGCCGTCGACGTCAACGAGGACGGTTTGAAGAAGACCCTGGACCGCGCGACCGCCGACGGCACCGCGGACCGCCTGGCCATCCGGGTCCTGGACATCTCCGACGAGGCCGCCGTCGTCGCGGGCGTCGCCGAGTCGGTGGCCGAATTGGGCGGTCTGGACGTCCTGGTCAACGCGGCCGGCATCCTGCGCGCGTCCCACACCCACGAGACCACCCTGGAGTTCTGGAACAAGCTCCTCGCGGTGAACCTCACCGGCACCTTCCTGATGACCCGCGAAGCGCTCCCCGCGCTGCTCGCCGGCGGCAAGGGCGTGGTGGTCAACTTCAGCTCCACCTCAGCGAGCTTCGCCCACCCCTACATGGCCGCGTACGCCGCGACCAAGGGCGGCATCCAGTCCTTCACCCACGCCATCGCCTCGGAGTACTCGAAGCAGGGCCTGCGCGCGGTCTGCGTCGCGCCGGGCAGCATCGACAGCGGCATGACCAACAACCCCGGCCTGCCCGCCGACACCGACTTCAGCCTGCTCGCCAAGCTCTCCCCCGCCCTCGGCCAGGGCTTCGCCGGCCCGGAGACGGTGGCCGGCGTGATCGCCATGCTCGCCTCCGACGACGGCGCCTTCGTCACCGGCACCGAACTGCGCATCGACGGCGGCACCCACATGTGATCCGCCCGCCCCTGCGACCCCGGACGGCGGGGCCTGTGCCGACCCCCGTGCGGCGCAGGCCCCGCCTGCGTTGCCGCGTTCCCGTGTTCCCGCGGCCGCCGGGCGTGGGGGTGCTCCCGGGGACCGCTCAGTCGAGGGGCTTGGCCAGGATGATCTCCTGCGCGGTTCCCGCGGCGGGCGCGACCGGGGTGAAGCCGTGGCGGCGGTACAGGGCCAGGGCGGGGGTGTTGCCCGGGAGGACGGCGAGCTGCAGGGTGGTGCCGCCGGTGCTGCGGGCCCAGCGTTCGACCTCTTCGATCAGACGGTCGGCGACGCCCCGGCCGCGCGCCCGCGGGGCGACCCAGAGCGAGCGCAACTCCCGTACACCGTCCGCGGATCCGTGGAGACCTCCGACGAGGCCGACGGCGTCCTCGGGGCCGTCGGGGTCCTCGGGGCCGTCGGAGCCGTCGAGGTCCTCGGCCAGGAAGGCGGCGACGCGGTGGGCCCCGGGAGGTGGAGGCGGGCACGCCAGCGCTCCTCACCGCCGTCGTGCCACTCGGCGAGGCCGTACTTGAAGGCGTGCGGCGCGTCGGTCAGGGCGGCGAGACGGAGGTCGCGCCAGAGCGGCCAGTCCGCGGCCGTGAGGGTTCGCAGCATCACCATGCCGTCACCGTAGAACGCACGTCCGGTTGTCGTCAGCCGATCACCGTGAGCCGGTGATCGCCGACCGGTGATCGTCAGCCCGTTCCGGCGCGGGCGTGACGGCCCCTCGGGAGCGCACCGGAACGGGCGTCGCGGTGGGCGGCGAGGGCGTTGCCCGCAGCGGCGACAACCGCTCCGACCAGGGCGATGGCCGCCGTCATCAGGAAGCAGGCCCCGGCCACCCGGCGGTAGCCGCCGTGCAGGCGCGAGTCGAGGAACGGGTACGGGTACCAGTCGACGGCGTAGCCGCGCAGCAGCGCGTACACCAGGTACAGCAGCGGGAAGGCCAGCCAGCCGAGCACCACGACCGGACGGATCCGCCGGAGGGGCGGGTCCACCAGCCAGTCGGCGAGCACGAGGAGCGGCATCGCCCGGTGCACCACGTCGTTCACCCACGGGATCACCAGCTGCTCCGGGTACTTCGCCAGCAGCGTGCCGTAGACCAGCCCGGTGATCGCCAGGTAGAGCACGACCGCCCCGCGCACCTCGTCCGGCACCGGGCGTCGGCCGGTGAGGCCCGCCCAGCCGCCGTAGCCCAGGACGGCGATGCCGGCGAGGTTGCTGAGGTTGGTGAAGTAGCTGAAGAAGTTCACCACCCCGGTGGGGTCGTTCGCCGCGCGGTAGCCGGAGAAGCAGAGGGCGACGGCGACGAAGGCCGCGACGGCGAGCCGGGCGGGTGCGAGCCACGGGTGTGTCGACGGTGCGGGCATCCTCGCCTCACTCGGTCATCCGGCGATAGGGCTACTCGGATTCAAACCCGGGTGGGAGGAGTCGGCCACAGGAGCGGGGCGAGGGCGGGGACGGGCCCACTCAGGGGACGGGCCTGCCGACGGGATCGGCCTACTCCGGGGTGCGCCAGTCGGCGGCGAAGGCGGCGGCCGGGTTGGCGGTGAGGAGCAGCGCGGGCAGGTCGGGGCCGAAGGTGCGCGCGAGTCGCGGGGCGAGGTCGGTGAGCAGCCTGGTCGGGCCGTCGGCCTGCCGGGCGGTACGGGTGGTGGTGTCGGCACCGAGGAGCAGTTGGGTGGCGTGGCCCGCCTCGACCAGGTCGGCGATGACGTCGAAGGCCTGGAGGTCGGCGGGGTGCCCGGTCCGGGACGGGCTGTCCAGCGCGAGGTGCACGCCCTCGGCGGCGAGGCTGCGGTACATGGCGCGGCCGGGGAACCGGGTGAGGTGCCCGAGGATGATCCGGTCGGGCCGGACGCCGCCCCGGCTGCTCAGCCGGAACAGGACCTCGTGCGGATTGCCGTCGGGTTCGAGGTGGACGGCGATCGGGGCGCCGGTGGCGCGGTGCGCTTCGGCGGCCGCGGCCATCGTCCGGCGGGTGTGCGGGGTGGTGCGCCCGGCGTCGTCCGCGACCTTGATCAGCCCGGCGCGGACGCCCTCGGGTGCTCCGGGCAGGCCGGTGGTGAGCTCGGCGACGAAGCGTCCGGCGAGGTCGTCGGGGGTGGTGTTCGACCCGTAGTGGACCGCCTGATGCGCGCCGGTGGCGGCGACGATGTGGACACCGGTCGTACGGGAGAGGGCGGCGAGGGAGCCCGCGCCTCGGCCCATGCCGAACGGGGTCCACTGGACGAAGGAGCGACCCCCGGCGGCCGCGAAGGCGTGCAGGACGTCCTCGGCGGCGGCCGGGTCGTCCAGCTCCTGGCCGGGGAGCAGCGGGCTGCGGATGAACAGGTGGTCGTGGGAGTCGGTGACGCCGAGTTCGGCGGGGACGAGGTCGCCGAGGACGGTGCGGACGGTGCGGCTCATGCCTCGCCCTCGGAGGCTGCGGTGGCTTCGGGGCCTGCGGTGGCTTCGGGGCCTGCGGTGGCTTCGGCGAAGGTTGCGGTCGCGACGCGCAGGCCGGCCAGGGCCTTGGGGACGCCGACGTACGGGGCGAGGTGCACCATGACCTCGGTGATCTCCTCCTTCGTCAGGCCGATCCGCAGGCTGTTGCGGACGTGGTCGGCGAGCTGGGGTTCCACCCCGCCGAGGGCGGTGAGGGCGGCCAGGTTGGCGATCTGGCGGTCGCGCAGGGCGAGTCCGGGGCGCTGGTAGGTGCCACCGAAGAGGCTGGTGACGATCCAGTCGGGGAAGCCGGGGGCGAGGGAGTCCAGGCCGCCGAGAGTGGCGGCGGCGACCGGGCCCGAGAGTTCGGCGAGCAGGGCGTAGCCGGCTTCGCGGTCCAGCGGGGCGGGCTCGAGCTCGGCCGGGACCAGTGCGGTGGGGGTCATCGGGACGGCGGTTCCTTTCACCAGTGGCGGCCGGCCGGCAGCCGGTCGAGTTCGGGGCGGGAGAGGTGCAGCACCTGGTAGCGGGCGCCGGGCGCGTCCTCCGGGGCCTGGCCGTGCCAAAGGGCGACGCGGAGCAGTTCCCAGCGGCTCGGGTCCACGGCGACGGCGGCGGTGTGCAGGGCCGGGTGCGTGGGGAGTTCGGCGAGTGCCTGCTCGACGGCCTCGGCCGGGTCGGCGCCCTCCGGCAGCCGTACGGTGTCGCGGGTGGCGGTGGCCGGAGCGGTCTGCGCTGCGTCCGCTGTGCTGCCGTGGGCCAGGCCCGCGCCGAGCCAGTGGCGGACGGCGGGGCGGCCGAAGTCGGCACTCACACCGCGGAACCCGGAGCCCCAGAGGAAGCTGTTCATGCCCTCGGCGGTGCGCCAGAGGTAGAACGGCGCGTACTGGTTGACCGGCGAACCCTGGTGGCCGCGTTCGCGGACCAGATACGCCTTGAGGCCGAGGCCCGGGTAGGCGTCGAGCAGGTGGGCCTTGTCGGCGACCCGCTTGCGGATGATGCCCATGTCGTAGTCGGCGGGGAGGGTGATCTCGTACTGCATGGCATGCACGGCGGGGCTCCTCGGGTCGGTGGCGCGCGGCGGAGGCGGTGCGGCGGAGGCGGTGCTGTGGAGGCGGCGTCGGGCGGTGACGGTCTTGGGCCGTACGGCGGCGTCATCCCGGCTGGCGGACGGTCAGGCCGTGCGGTGTGCCGCGAGGAGGCCGAGGGCGCCTCGGACGGCCTGGTCGAAAGGCTCGGCGGTGTCTGCGGCGCGGGCCAGCACGTAGCCGCCCTGGACGACGGCGACCACGGCGGTAGCGGTGTCGACCGGGTCGAGACCGGGGGCGAACTCGCCACCGGCCTGGCCCTCGGCGACCAGCTCGGCGATCCGACCGCGCAGCCAGTCGAAGGTCTCCTTGACGGGGGCGCGCAGCTGCGGGTCGACGACCACGTCCGGGTCCTGCGCCATCCGGCCGATCCGGCAGCCGCGCAGGACGTCGCGGTCACGGCGCAGGTACGCGGCGATGCGGTCGTACGCGGTGCCGGGGGCGGCGAGGTCGGCCTCGGCGATGCTCCGCATCTGCTCGGCGCTGCGGCGCAGGGCGGCGGCGGCGAGGTCGGGCTTGCCGGTGAAATGGTGGTACATGCTGCCCTGGCCGACTCCGGAGCGCTGCTGGATGGCCTTGGGGCTGGTGCCGACGTAGCCGCGCTCCCAGAGGAGTGCCTGGGTGCTCTCGATGAGGCGGTCCTGGGTGCTCATGCGGATCACTGTACATACCTGTAGGTACAAATGGCTAGGGGGTATCCCGGATCGGGGTTCGGGCTTTCGGCGGCGGATGGCCGGCCGAACGGTCGAGGGCCGTGCGCCGCCCCCCGGCGGCCACGGCCCCTCGACCGTTCGTCATCCCCCGTACCACCGAACGGCATTCCGGCAAGGCCGGTGGCGCGCGTCACGTCACGCACGGTTGCCGGCGTCACGCCGCGTAGGGGGTGCACGGCGCGCTGCGCGGGCGGGCGGGGGAGCGACGGCTACGGGAGCTCGCGCCGGATCACGGGAGCCACCTCGGCCGCGAACAGCTCGAGTTGCTCGCGCTGCGCTCCCTCGGTGAGCGCGCCCACGCCGATGCCCACCACCTCGTTGCCGAAGGCCTCGTGGTAGCGGTGGATCTTCTCGATCACCTGCTGCGGGCTGCCGACCAGCGCCGACCAGCGCCGATCCGCGCTCCAGCGCGTCCTCCAGCGAACCGAACGGCGAGTTGGCGTAACGACCGGCGGCAGAGCTGAACATCGCGTTCCAGTAGGGGCGGTAGCCCTCGACGGCGCCCTGCGAGCGCTTGGCGACGTACAGTCCGCCGAATCCGGCGCCCACCCGGGCCTTTGCTCCGGATCGCGCCCGTAGTGCGCCCAGCGCTCGCGGTAGTGCTCGACCAGCGAACGCTACTTCTCCAGCGGTGGAAGGAGTTGGGGTCGCCGTGACGGGCGGCGAGGTCGGTGGACTGCGTGCTGGTGGCGCTTCCGTGCCAGACCGGGATCGGATCCTGGAGCGGCCGCGGAGACACGGCGGCCTCCTCGAGCGGCGGGCGGGTCGAGCCCTTCCAGGTCACCTTCTCCTCGCACCAAAGTCGGCGCAGCAGTTGGTAGTTCTCGGCGAGCGCCTCCCACTGACGGTCCTCGGGGAGGCCGAACAGGCCGAAGTGGCGCGGGTCATTGCCCTTTCCGATGATCAACTCGACGCGTCCGCCGGAGAGTTGGTCGAGCATCGCGTAGTCCTCGGCGACCCGGACCGGGTCGAGGACGCTGAGCACCGTCGCCGTGGCGAACAGCCGGATCGTGGAGGTGCGGGCGGCGATGGCACTCAGCAGGACGGGCGGCGCCGGGGAGAGGAAGGGCTCACCGGCTCGGGTGCGGCGTCAGCGCGCGGTGCCGCGGTGAGGCGACAACAGCGGGGCACGGCAGGCACGGCGGGAATGAGCGGAACTGCCATCACGCCTCCCCCTCGCCTCGCACGCGCACGATCCTCCGCGGGCATAGGCACGGGCCGGGAGCGGGGCAAGGGCTTGATCGGCCGGGTCCGGCTGGCAAGATGTCCGGCATGAGCTACCTCGCCGCGGATGACCGCTATGCCTCGATGACCTACCGGAAGGCCGGGCGCAGTGGCGTCCAGCTGCCCGCCGTCTCGCTCGGGCTCTGGCACAACTTCGGTGACGCCCAGCCGCTGGAGGTGCAGCGGGCGGTGCTGCGCCGGGCCTTCGACCGGGGCGTCACGCACTTCGACCTTGCGAACAACTACGGCCCGCCGTACGGCAGTGCCGAGCGCAACTTCGGCTACCTGTTCGCCCAGGACTTCCGGCCGTACCGGGACGAGCTGTTCATCGCGACCAAGGCCGGCTGGGACATGTGGCCCGGCCCGTACGGCAACGGCGGCAGCCGCAAGTACCTGCTGGCCAGCCTCGACCAGTCGCTGGACCGGATGGGGCTGGACTACGTCGACGTCTTCTACTCGCACCGCTACGACCCGGACACCCCGATCGAGGAGACGATGGGGGCGCTGGACAGCGCGGTGCGCTCCGGCAAGGCGCTGTACGCCGCGATCTCCAACTACCCGGCGGAGCAGCACCGGGAGGCGGTGGCGATCCTGCGGGAGCTGGGGACTCCGGTGCTGATGAACCAGTCGGCGTACTCGATCCTCGACCGGTCCGTGGAGGAGGGCGGGGTGCTGGACGCGGTGGGCGACACCCAGACCAGTCTGATCGCCTACTCGCCGCTGGCCCAGGGACTGCTGACGGACCGGTACCTCGCCGGGGACGTGCCGGCGGGCTCGCGGATGTCGGTCGGGAAGTTCCTGACCGAGGAGGCGCTGACCGCGCCGAAGCTGGAGCAGCTGCGGGCGCTGAACAAGATCGCCGAGGGGCGCGGGCAGACGCTGGCGCAGCTTGCGCTGTGCTGGGTGCTGCGGGATCCGCGGGTCGTGTCGGTGATCATCGGCGCGAGCAGCGTGGCCCAGCTGGACCAGAACCTCGACGCGCTGGCCGGCGGGCCGCTGACGACGGAGGAGCTGGTGGAGATCGACCGGCTGAGCCGCTGAGCTGCTGGGCAGTCACCTGGACGGATGACAGCTGACAGCTGACAGATTTCGAAATCTGTCAGCTGTCATCCGTCGTCTGTCATCTGTTGTCCGTCGGCCGCCAGGCGGGCGGCCCGCCGCTGCAGCCGGCGGTCGGTCGCAGTGCCCGGTCGGTCGCAGTGACCGGCCGGATCAGACGGCGGCCGGGGTGTACTTGTAGCCGACCCGACGGACCGTCACGATCGTGTCGCGGTAGGCCGGTCCGAGCTTGCGGCGCAGCCGGGCGACGTGCACGTCGACGGTCCGGCCGTCCCCGACGTGGCCGTAGCCCCAGACCGCGGAGACCAGGTGGTCCCGGGTGTGCACCCGCTGCGGGTGCTCGGTGAGGTGGGCCAGCAGCTCGAACTCCAGGTACGTGAGGTCGAGCAACCGACCGTCGACGTAGGCGTTACGCCGCTCGGAGTCGACGCTGATGCCGCGCCCGGCCGAACGCACCGGACGGACACCCGCCGGAGCCGACGCCCCGGGTGCACCGGGCACGCCGGAGACCGTGGGCAGACCGGAAACGCCGGACAGTCCGGAGGCGCCGAGCACGAGCGGTGCCCCCGGCGCGACGGCAGTGCCCGGCAGGCCCGAGTCCCCCGCCGCCGCGCTCTCGGCCGGCACCAGCACCAGGTACCCGACCATCGGGCTCCCGTTCGCGCCGCCGAACTGCGTGCCGTACTGGGCGAGCAGCCCTTGCGGCAGCACGCCCTGCGGCAGGGCGGCGACGACGGTCGCCCCCTCCGGCAGCGCGGCGAGCAACGCCTGGGGCGCCGGCGGAACGACCGAGCCCGGCTGCGGCACGGCGGTCATCGGGGCACCCGCCGGGCGGGCCGGTCCGGCGTGCTGCGGACGGACGGCCGCCCCGGGCCACCGCTCGGCCACCGAAGGCGGAGGAACGGACGGCCCCACGGACGGTCCGACGGGCGAGCCCGGGGGGATCACCGAGGCTCCGGAAGGACCGGTCGGGACGGAGGGGGCGGAAGGAACCGAGCGGACCGCGCGCAGGTGCGGGGTCGCAGTGGGCAGGGGCAGGGTGGCTGTGGAGGAAGAAGACATGGTGTGCCGCTCATTTCGCGCGTGACGGACGGGGTGGAGTCGTCTGCGCGTCGACCGGGCGTACTGCCGGGGCTGGACCGGATCGAACCGGGTCAGCGGGCGGAGAGCCGGGACGCGCTGGGCGAGCCCGGACACGTCTGATCGAACAGGTGCGGCTGCCGGGACGGCCAGAACGGCTCGAGGTCGTGGCGACCCCGTCGGCCGTCCGCGGCGCGGCTCGCGCGCTCGCTCCACCGTCCGGTCCGTCCACCGCCCGCGCGCATCGCGGGGGCCGTCCCGGTCGTTCGAGTACGGCCGACGAAGGCGGGGGCAGGTCTGGGGCAGACGATGTTCACTGGTGGTCTCTCCGCTGGGCGGGTCCGGTTGGTCGGCCGCGGGCACGCCGGACGGCGGTCCGCTACGGCCTGGTCGACGGGATCGGCGGTGCGTCGGGCGGTGGCTGGTGAGCCGGGAGCGCCGGGGACGTACCGGGACGGGACAGGCCGGTCAGCGACAACACGCGCTGCAGATCAGCGCATGGTCGATGTAGCGGCGGACGGTGAGCACCGGAACGGCAGCGCCCGAGCGGGCCGAGCCGGGCATGAGGGGGCCGGGCGCGGCGATACCGATGAGTCGTCGGCCGACGGTCATCCTGCTGCCCTCCCCCTCGTTCTGTGCACAGTCTCGCACCGCTGCCGGTACGAGCCGACGGTTCCTCGCCGGATCTCGAAGGCCGTCAACCGGTCGGCAACGCCCGTGCGAACGGGGCGTTTCCAGGGCTCCCGACGACATGGCCGGGCGGCCTTCGTCCACAGAGCCTTCCACGGCGGGGCCCGTCTAGGCAACCTTCCGCACGCCGAACGTCCGGGATGTGGACAACCGAATGAGACGTCGGTCGGGGCGGGAAACCGGCGGCCCCGCGAACCGAGGCCTCATCAGGCCCCGCTCGAGGGCCGGGATCAGGCCCGGACGGGCGCGCGGTGGCGGCGGGCCGCGGCGTGCTCGACCAGTGCGACGAGCAGGTCCTTCCCGTCCTCCCGCAGCCGCGCGTCGCAGAGCAGCACCGGGATGCCCGGGTCCAGGTCGAGCGCGTCCCGCACCTCCTCCGGCGAGAACCGCTCGGTGCCGTCGAAGCAGTTCACGGCCACCACGAACGGGATGCCGCGCTGCTCGAAGAAGTCGACCGACGGGAAGCAGTCGGCCAGCCGCCGGGTGTCGGCGATCACCAGGGCGCCGAGCGCGCCGCGCGCCAACTCGTCCCAGACGAACCAGAACCGGTCCTGCCCGGGGGTGCCGAACAGGTAGAGGGCGAGGCCGGGCCGCAGGTCGATCCGGCCGAAGTCCATCGCCACCGTGGTGGTGCGCTTCGCCTCCACGCCCGAGGTGTCGTCCACCGGTCGGCCCAGCTCGCTGAGATCCTCCTCGGTGCGCAGCGGCCGGATCTCGCTGACCGAGCCGACCAGGGTGGTCTTTCCCGCCCCGAAGCCGCCCGCGACCAGGATCTTCACCGCGACGGCCGGACCACCGCGCCACTGCGGGTCGTTCGGGCTCCCGCCGTCCGGGCGGGGGTGGTGGTCAGAGCGCACGGAGTCCATTGATCACGTCTCGCAGCAGGCGCTCGTCCGGCAGCTCGGCGAGCGGAACGGGTCGGGTGACGCTGATCAGGTCGGCGTCGTAGAGGTCGCCGAGCAGCACCCGCACTACGCTGACCGGCAGGTCGGTGAAGGAGCCGAGTTCGGCGACGGAGAGCGGTTCGCTGCGGCACAGGGACAGCAGCGTCTGGTGCTCCGGGTCGAGGACGTGCGCGGGCACGGCCCCCGCGTCCGGCCCGGGCTCGACGGCGGTGACCAGCGAGATCAGGTCGAACAGGCCCTCCTCGACCGGCCGGGTGCGGCCGCGGGTCATCGAGAAGAGCCGCACCACCGGGCCGGCCTCGTCGTCGAACCAGCGGTCGTCGACCGGAGTGCGCGGCACGAACAGGTCGACCTCGGGTCCGTCCGGGTCGTCCACCTGCTCCCCGTCCACGGAACCGTCCGCACGCTGAGACGCCGCCGAGCCGGCCGACGCCTTCAGATCCGCCGAAGCGTCCGTACCCGGCGCTGCCTCCGCACCGGCCGGCCCCTCGGTGCCCACCGGCACCTCCGGGCCGTCCGGCACGTCCGCCTTCGGATCCGCCATCGGCCCGCTCATCTCCCCGGCGGGGCGGTTTCGGTGCGCGGCTCGGCGGCCATGTGCTCGCCGACCCGCTTGACCAGCAGGGCCATCTCGTAGGCGATCTGGCCGATGTCGGCCTCGGCGTCGCTCAGCACGGCCAGGCAGCTGCCGTCACCGGCGGCCGTGATGAACAGGAACGCCTCGTCCAGCTCGATCATGGTCTGCCGGACGCCGCCGACCTTGAAGTGCCCGCCGGCGCCCTTCGCCAGGCTGTGGAACCCGGCCGCGACCGCGGCGAGGTGCTCGGCGTCCTCGCGGTCGAGGTCGCCCGAGGCACCGGTGGCCAGGCCGTCGTTGGACAGGATCACCGCGTGCCGTAGGGCGGCGACGCGCCCCACCAGGTCGTCCAGGAGCCAGTTGAGGTCTCCGGACGGCTGCGTCGAAGTGGTCATGAATCAGTTCCTTCCGCTGGAGCGGGTGGTGCAGGTGATGCGGGTCGTGCGGGTGAATCGGGTTGGGCGGGTTGGGCCAGTCGTACGGGTCGTACGGGTGGTGAGGGTGATGTCGATGGGCCCGGTACGGCGGACGGTGCCGACGGTACGGGCGTTCCGGGGCCCGGGGTGCGGCGAACCGGCTGGCCGGGCGGCACCTGACGGGCGAGCGGCGCCCGCCCGCTGTCCGAGGGCGCGGGCAGCGCCGCCGGGGCGGGTGCCGGGCCGATCGCCCGGCGGGACGACTCCGGCGACAGCCAGGGCAGTACGGCTGCGCCACGATCGCGTGACGAGTCGTTACGGTCCTTCGCCGGGACGTCGTGGTCCTTGGCGCCAGCGCTACGGTCCGTCGGCGCCGTGGCGCCGCGGCCCCGGGTGAAGCCGCGCTGGAACGAGGCGAAGGTCGCCCGGGCCTCCTCCGGCGAGCGCTCCCGCGCCTCCCGGGCGTCGGGAGCGGACCCCGCCTCCCCGGTCGCGCCGTCCGGCCCGCCGGCGCTACGGAATCGCTCCTTCAGCTGTTCGGTGCGCTGCTCCCTGAGTTGCGGCGCCAGGTTCGCCTGCCGGACCCGTCGCGGCAGACCGCCCACCGTCCGCGGCGCGGGAGCCGGAGCGGCATCCGCCGGCGGAGCCTCCGAGGCGGCAGCAGCCTCAGCCGCCGCGACAGCGCCCTCGGCGGCGGCCACCACCACGTCCTCCCGCCGGTGCCGCCCGGTCGCCGGCGCGTCCTCGACGTCCGCCCCGGGCGCCGGGACCAGGACCGGCCCGCCCTTGCCCCGCGAGGCGCGACGCGGCAGACCGCCCGCCGTACGACCCTCCTCGGGCGCGGAGGGCCGGGGCCCGCCCGTCACCCGGTGCCGACCGCCCGCGCCCGTGCCGGCCGAAGACCCGGCCGAGGACAACGAAGGACCGGACGAAGACCCGGAGGAAGACCGGGACGAGGACCCGGACGACGGCCCGGACGAAGAACCCGCCGAAGACTTGGACGAGCCGCCAGACGACGCCCCCGGCCCCGGCACCACGACCAGGTCCCGCTGCCCGCGCCGCCCACCGCCCACCGACCGCCGCCCGGCCGCGGCCGGCTCCGGGAGCCCGTCCGGCGCCTCCGCGAGCAGCTCGCGCGGGATCAGCACCACCGCCGTCGTCCCGCCGTACGGGGACGGCCGCAGGTGCACCCGGATGCCGTGCCGCCGGGCCAGCCGGCTGACCACGAAGAGGCCCAGCCGGTCCGTGTCGGCGAGGTCGAACTCCTGCTCCACGGCGAGGCGTTCGTTGATCTCGGCGAGCAGCTGCTCGCTCAGCCCGAGCCCGCGGTCGTCGATCTCCAGCGCGAAGCCGTGCGCCACCACCTCGCCCTGGACGGTGACGTGGGTGCTCGGCGGGGAGAACACCGCGGCGTTCTCGACGAGTTCGGCGACCAGGTGGGTGACGTCCGCGACGGCGCTGCCGAGCAGGCCGGTGCCGGGGAAGGGCCGGACGGTCACCCGGGCGTAGTCCTCGACCTCGCCGACCGCCGCCCGGACCACGTCGACCATCCGGACCGGCTTGCGCCAGGCGCGCCCGGGCGAGCCGCCGGCCAGGATGATCAGGCCCTCGGCATGGCGGCGCATGCGGGTGGTGAGGTGGTCGACCTTGAAGAGGTCCTCCAGCTCCGCCGGGTCCTCGGTGCGGCGCTCCATGGTGTCGAGCAGGGTGAGCTGTCGGTGCAGCAGCACCTGGCTGCGCCGGGCCAGGTTGACGAACACCGCCGAGACCCCGCGCCGCAGTTCGGCCTGTTCGACGGCGGCTTCGACGGCGGCCCGCTGCACCGCGTTGAAGGCCTGACCGACCTGGCCGATCTCGGCGGCACCGAAGTGCAGTTCGGGCGCCTCGGTGGCCACGTCGACCGGCTCGCCGCGGCGCAGCCGCAGCATGACGGAGGGCAGCCGGGTGCCGGCCAGCTCGTTGGCCGCGTTGCGCAGGCCGATCAGCTCGCGGGCCAGGCCCCGCCCGATCCGGAAGGAGATCAGGATCGACAGCACGACCGCGACCAGGCCGATGGCCCCGGCGATGCCGCCGCGCCAGAGCATCCCGATCGCCGAGGACCGGGAGCGCTCGTCCAGTCCGGCGGCGATCCGGGTGTTGATCGAGGTGAGGTCGCCGAGCGCCCGGTCGGCGGTCTCCCGCCAGTTGTCGCTGTTGAGCGCCTGGACCACCCGCTCGGGGCCGCCGGCGCCGACGAAGTCCGCCTCGGCGCGGGCCAGCGCACCCCAGGCCTCGCCGCCGCGCAGGGCGATGTAGTCGGACTGGTCGGCGGGTTCGAGTTCGGCGATGTAGACGGTGTACAGCGCCTGCTGGTTGTGCAGGGCGTCCAGCGCGACCTGGTACTGCTCGGCGGTGGGCTTGGTGATGCCGGCGCGCAGGCCCTCCATCGCCGCGTCCTCCTGCGACAGGTACTCGCGGGCGCGCACCAGCTCGATCAGGATGGTTCCCTGGCGCGGGAGTTGGCCGGTCTGCCGGGCGACGTAGGCGGAGCGGAAGCCGAACACCGGCTTGACCAGGTCGCTGTACTGGTCCAGTGCGAACTCCCAGTTCAGCGCGGAACGGCCGATCTGGGAGCGCAGCGGGCCGAGCTGGTCGGCGGCGGCGATGATCTGCACGAAGCGGCCGCGCTGGGGGGTGGAGAGCTTGCTGCTGTCGCTGTCCTTCTTCTGCCGCAGCACGGCGAGGCTGCGGTCGGTGAGGCCCTTGGCGTGCTCGTAGGCGTCCCGGGCGACCGGCGAGCGCGGGTCGGCGAGGCACTGGACGGCGGCGCGCCGCTCGTGCTGCAGGTCGATGGCGTACTGGTCGACCGGGCCCGCGAACTCCTTGTACGTACGGCTGATCCCCAGCTGGTTCCAGACGTCCCCGGTGGTGGCGATCGTCGCATACACCCACAGGGCGATGAGCGCCACGATGGGCACCAGGAGCAGCGCGATGATCTTCGCGCGGATCGAGCTGCTGCGCAGACGCATGGAGTCCTCGGTCGGGAAATGCCAGGCGCGGACGGGGAGGGTGGGAGCCTTGGGGGCGGGTGGATGTGATGGAAGCGGTGGGCGTGGTGGAAGCGGTGGGCGTGGTGGAAGCGGTGGGGGATGGTGAAGGGGATGCGGAGGGGGCTCCCGGCCACGGGTCTGCGCGACTCTACTACGCCCGGACCACTCGCTCGAGGGTCGAACCAATCCACTTCTCCGCCTTGCCCCGCACACGTCAGAAACAGCTCGTTCCAGCCCTCGTTTCGTGACGGAATCATCCGCTGATGCCGGGGATGCCCGGATTGCACCGACGACACACCACCCCCGCCCCTTGCCCACAGCCTCTCCCGCTCCTCCACGGCTGCGACACCATGCGGGCGGACCGGTGCCGATCTCGTCGCGCCACCGTCACAACCCTGGGCAGTGATGGAGCGATCCGATAGTTTCGCTCCACCCGGACAACCGGCGCCGAACTGGGGAGGACCGTGCGCGAGTTCACCACCCCCGCCCCGGCCGCGCCCGAGGCTGCCGGAGGACTCGCCGACTCCCTCTACGACACCGCCGAGCGCACCCCGGGTCTGGTCCAGCTGTCCCGGCGGACCGACGACGGGGGGTGGCAGGACGTCACCGCCCGGGAGTTCCGCGACCAGGTGCTCGCCCTGGCCAAGGGCCTGCTCACCCACGGGGTGCGCTACGGCGACCGGGTCGCCCTGATGTCCCGCACCCGCTACGAGTGGACGCTCTTCGACTACGCGTTGTGGTCGATCGGCGCGATCACCGTCCCGGTGTACCCCACCGCCGCCCCCGAGCAGGTCCGCTGGATCCTCGCCGAGACCCAGGCGGTGGCCTGCCTGGTCGAGGACGAGGACGCCGCGATGACCGTCGGCGCGGTCTGCGACGCCCTGCCCGACCTCACCGGCATCTGGCAGCTGGACCGCGACTGCGTCGCCGCGATCACCGAGGACGGCCGCGGCGTGCCCGACTCCCTGGTGCACCGCCAGCGCCTCGGCGTCGCCGCCGAGAACATCGCCACCGTCGTCTACACCTCGGGCACCACCGGACGCCCCAAGGGCTGCCTGATCACCCACGGCAACCTGGCCGCCGAGGCCGACGCCCTGCTCGCCGGCTGGGGGGACGTCCTGCGCGACACCGGAGGCGGCCAGCCCGGGACCCTGCTCTTCCTGCCGCTCGCCCACGTCTACGGGCGGGCCGTGCAGATCGCGGCGGTCCGCGGCGGCTTCCGGATCGGCCACCTCCCCGAGGTGTCCACGGACGCGCTGCTGCCGGCGCTGGAGACCTTCCGGCCGACCTTCCTGCACGCCGTCCCGTACGTCTTCGAGAAGATCTACCAGCGGGCCCGGCGCGCCGCCGAGGACGCCGGGCGCGGCGAACTCTTCGAGCAGGCCCGGCAGGTGGCGGTCGACTGGGCGGCTGCCCGGGAGCAGAAGGCCTTCGGACGCGGCCCTGGCCCCGGCGCCGCGCTGCGGCTGCGCCACCTCGCGTACGAGCGGACCGTCTACCCCAGACTGCGCGCGGTGCTCGGCGGCCGGGTGCGCAGCGTGATGTGCGGCGGCTCCTCGCTGCGGCGCGAGCTGGGCCTGTTCTTCACCGGCGCCGGACTGCAGCTGTACGAGGGGTACGGGCTGACCGAGACCTCCGCCGCGATCACCGCCAACCCGACCGGGCGGCAGAAGCTCGGCACCGTCGGACAGCCGGTGCCGGGCGCCTCGGTCGCGATCGCCGACGACGGCGAGGTGTGGGTGCGCGGCGGCTCGGTCTTCGGCGGCTACCTCAACCACCCGCAGTGCACGGCCGAGTCGCTGGTCGAAGGCTGGTTCGCGACCGGTGACCTGGGCCGGCTGGACGAGGACGGCTACCTCACCATCACCGGCCGCAAGAAGGACCTGATCGTCACCAGCAGCGGCAAGAACCTCGCCCCGACGGCCCTGGAGGAGCGGGTCGAGGCGCATCCGCTGGTCTCCCAGTGCCTGGTGGTGGGCGACGACCGCCCGTACGTGGCCGCGCTGATCACGCTCGACCCGGCGGCGCTGGCGCACTGGCTGAAGACCCACGGGCGGGAGCAGCTGGACGCGTGGGCGGTGCTCGCCGACGAGGAGCTGCACGTCGAGGTCCAGCGCGCGGTGGCGGCGGCGAACACGGCGGTGTCGCGGGCCGAGTCGATCCGCGCGTTCCGGCTGCTGCCACGGGAGTTCAGCCAGGAGCAGGGGCTGCTGACGCCCTCGCTCAAGCTGCGGCGGGGGGCCATCACGGAGTTCTACGCGGAGGACATCGAGGAGCTCTACCTCTCCTGATCGGCATGTCCGGTAGGTGTTCTGACGTTCAGTCTTGTCCCTTGCGGGAACGGCTCGGTGGCGGTGCGCTCGTCGGTTCGCCGGCGGTGCGCTCGTCGGTCCGGCGGCGGTGCGGTGGCGCGGCCCGGCCGCGGTGCGGTTCACCCGCCGTTCCCTTGACGGGCGGATTGGTCCAGTCCATTGTTTCTCTTCGGTCCGAGTGCCCGGTCCGAGTGCGGCGCACCACCACCCCTCTGTTCACGCCCTCCCCCACGGGCGTCTCCCCCACATGCTGGAGTCCTCACGTGTCGATTCCCACGCGCCTGTCCGCGGGTCTGTCCGCGCGCCTGTCCTCACTAGCCGCTTCCGTCGCGCTGCTCACCGCCTCGGCCGTACCGGCGGCGTCCGCCACGAGCGCCCCGAGCGTCAACCTGGCGACCAACCCCGGGTTCGAGCTGCCCGCCCCCAACCTCGCCGACTGGGGCAGCATCCCCGGCTGGAGCTGCACCGGAGGTCCGGCCGAAGCGGTCGTCACCACCGCCGCCCCGCACTCCGGAGCCTCCGCGCTGACCGTCACCCCGGCGAACGCCGACTCCGCCGGCGAGTGCACCCAGACCGTCGCCGTCCAGCCCAACACCAGCTACACGGCCTCCGCGTGGGTGCGCGGCAGCTTCGTCCACCTGGGCGCCACGGGCACCGGCAAGGACCTGCCGCCCGCCTGGACCGAGAGCACCGGCGGCGGCTGGCAGCGGCTGACCACCCGCTTCACCACCGGCCCGAACGCGCGCAGCATCCGGCTGTACGTGCACGGCTGGTACCAGCAGGGCCCGTTCTCGGTGGACGACGTCCGGGTGGACGGTCCCGCGCCCGCCCCGGCGGTGGCGGCGAGCTCGATCCCGACCAGCGACAAGGTCGTCTTCCTCACCGTGGACGACGGCTGGCAGCGCTCCCCCGAGGCCGCGCAGTTCATCGCCGACCACCGGCTGCCGATCACCACGTTCCCGCTGCCGATGCCCGCCGGCACCGACCCGGCGTTCTTCCAGCGGGTCACCGCCGCGCCCGGCTCCTCGGTCCAGGACCACTCGGTCTCGCACTCCGACCTCAGCAAGCTCCCGCTGGACCAGCAGCAGGTCGAGATCTGCGACGCCCGCGACGCCGTGACCCGCCTCTTCGGCACCGCGCCGGTGGTCTTCCGCCCGCCGTTCTTCGCCTGGAACGCCGACACCCTGCGGGCCGCCGCCGACTGCGGCATCCGCACCGTGCTCACCGCCGACGCCGACTTCAGCTGGGGCGCCGCCGACATCTGGCACCCGGGCCTGCTGCAGCCGGGCGACGTGGTCATCATGCACTGGAGCGACACCCTGGCCGCCGACCTCCAGCGCGCCCTGGCCGCCGCCGACGCCGCCGGCCTCAAGCCGGCCGGGCTGGTCGACTACCTGCGCTGACGCGCCGCGACCACCGGGCACCCGCAGACCCGACGCGCCGCCGCCTCCGGGGGGAACGGCGGCGCGTCGCTCCGTCTCCCCGTGCGGCTGCGACGGCCGCGCCGGCTGAGCTGCCTGCGGCGGCCGCTCGTTGACAGTCCGTCGCGGGATGGCTCTAATGGGGGCGTGCAGCGCGGCGCCGACCAAAGAGCAATGGGCCGGCCGGTGGCCGAGCGAGCACCCTTCCGAAGGGACGATGCGCGATGAGCACTCTCTCCGCTTCCCTGATCTGACGCCAGGCGGTCACCCGCGGTGTCCGTGTGCGCGATGCGCCATCCTTGACTCGTCACCGCGTGTGGCCGCGACTCCCCTTTCTCTGGAGACTCCACCACACACGCATGCCCATGTCCTTCAACCTGAATGTCATCGAGGAGTTCCGCGCCAACGGCGGGCGGGTCGGCGGCCCGTTCGAGGGCGGCGACCTGCTGTTGCTCACCACCACCGGCGCCTGGTCCGGGCGGCCGCACACCGTGCCGCTCGGGTACGTCCGGGCGGAGGGACAGCTCCTGGTCGTCGCCTCGGCCGCCGGGGCGCCGGAGCACCCGCAGTGGTACCGCAACCTGCTGGCCCACCCGGTGGTCCGGGTCGAGGTCGGCACCGAGGCCTTCGACGCGATCGCCGTACCCGCCGAGGGCGACCGCCGGGAGCGGCTGTTCGCCGCCGTCGTCCGGAAGGCGCCCGGGTACGGCGACTACCAGGCGCTGACCGAGCGCGAGTTGCCGGTCGTCGCCCTGGAGCGGGAGCGGCCCGACGCCTCACCCGGCGGTGCAGTCGGTAGCGCAGTCGGCGGTGCACCCGGCGGTGCGGCGCCGGTGGTGCGCACGCTCGCCGACAAGCTGATCGAGGCGCACACCTGGCTGCGCGCCCAGCTGCGCCACGTCCGGGAGGAAGCACACGCCCACGTCCCCGGGCAGGCGGCCGGGCTCGGACTGCAGCTGCGGCAGCACTGCCTGGCGTTCTGCGAGGGGCTGACGCACCACCACACCGGCGAGGACAAGGCGATCTTCCCCGCCCTCGCCCGCAGCCACCCCGACCTGGCCGGCGTGCTCGCGCAGCTCGACGAGCAGCACCGGGCGATCGGGCGGATCAAGGAAGAGCTGGTGGCACTGCTGGCCGGGATCGAGATCACCGAACCGGAGCGGCTACGCACCGAACTCGACCGGATGTCCGCCGAGTTGGAGTCGCACCTCGACCACGAGGAGGCGGAGCTGCTGCCGGTCCTCGCCGCCATCCCCTTCCCGCCGACCGCACCCGCTTAGACACCGGGGGCGCGCCCCGCGCCAACCCGGTATCCGGAACGGCGGAGCCGCCGCCCCCTCCCGGTGCTCCCGGAGGGGACGGCGGCGTCCGCTGTGCGACGGTGTCGGACGGCTTCCGACGGGCCGTTACGACTGCGAGAAGACCGGGAGGTAGCCGCCGGAGTGGCCGGCGGCCTTCGGGTGGTAGCTCTCGTCGATGGGCCAGGTGGTGCTGTTCAGCCAGGTGGTGAGGTTGCCGCAGATCTCGTGCCCGGTGAAGATGCTGCGGACGTCACCGAACGCGAAGCCGGCGTTGGCGGCGCGCTTGGCGAGGACGCCGTCCAGGGTGTCCGCGGCACTGTTGATGGCGGTGCGCTTGGTGTCACCGATGCCGAAGGAGCAGGTGCCGCCGATCTTGTAGATGTGCGGGTAGCCCAGCACCACGACGTGGGCGTTCGGCGCCTTGGCCTTGATGGCGGAGTACACCTTGTCCAGCTGGGCCGGCAGGGTGTTCAGCGCGTAGTTCTTGGCCGTGTTGACGGCGTCGAGGCAGGCGGCGTCGTCGTCCAGGACACAGGTCTGCATGGTGTCGGCGAAGCCGGCGTCGTTGCCGCCGACAGAGATGCTGACCAGCGTGGTGCTGGAGTCGACGGCCGAGATCTGGTTGTTCAGGATGTCGCCGGTCCGCGCACCCGAACAGGCGACGAACTTGAAGGAGGACGGCGAGTGCGCGTTCTTCCAGAGGTACGGGTACGCGTTGGTGCTGCGCTTGCAGTCACCGCTGTCGCTCAGGTAGCTGCCGGCACCGACACCGGAGGAGTACGAGTCGCCGAGGGCGACGTAGTTGACACCGGCCGCGTTGGCGGAAGAGGCAGCGAAGAGCGTCGTCATGGTGAGGCCTGCCGCTATCGCGGCAACGGACAGGGCACGGGCGGGGCGGAACATGACACCTCCATGGTGGGGCGTGGCGTGGGTCACAGAAGTGATACCAGGAGGTGGCGGAACTCGGAAGCGTTCACGACAGGCATATTGACGGACCGTCTGATAGCTGAGAGCTGAACTGACGCTAACAGTACGTGAGTTCACACTGGTCAGAACGGGTGCGCTTTGACGCGCGTAGCTCTCTGCGCGTAGACCGGCAACTTGCGGAAGTTCAGGGCCCGGTAAGCCAGGAGTCGATGTCCGACTACCGCTGAGTCAGTTTCCAAACGGGCGTCAGCGGGGCACGCGAGGAGCTCGGTGGGCGCGCTGCGCCATCGGTGGGACGAGAAGGCGCGCAACACCGCCACGACCGGTTTCGGAGCCCGACCGCCGAGCGTAGATCAGGAGTACGGCGCGCGCCTCGACCCGCGCGCCTCAGCCCCGCGCGCCTCGACCACGAGCGCGCCTCGACGCCGCGCGCCTCAGCCCCGGACGCCCGGGTGGTTGCCGCCCGGGTACACCGCCCCCGGGGAGACCGCGCAGCCTCCGACCGGCAGCTCCTCGATCGCCTCGTTCGCGGAAGCGGGCACGCCGAGCCAGCGGACGGCGGTGGCGACCGCAGCCCGGGCCTGCCGCAGCCCGGGCGCGCCCCAGCCCAGCAGCTCGACGGCGAGCCCCGGCGCGACCAGCAGCCGCCGGTAGTGCCGGCCCGAGGCCGGGTCGGCCGCGCTCGGGCCGACCGCCCGCAGCGCCGCCGCCATCCGGACCCGCGCGCACTCGTGCCCGCCGTTCGCCGAACCGACCCGGTCGTAGAGGTAGCCGAGGTAGTACGGTCGGCCGATCACCGCCTGCGCCTCCTCGGCGGCCTCCCGGGCCAGGGCGGCCGCCGGGTCCCCGGCGTCCTCCGGCTCCAGCGAGCCCCCGGGCAGCAAGCAGATCCCGTCCCTGGGGTTCACCAGGGTCAGCACCCGCCCGTCCGGAGCGAACAGCCACCCCCAGGACTGCTTGACCGGCAGCCCGTCCGGCACCTGCTCACCCGGCCGCCACGGCCAGCCCGCCGTGGGGCGCCGCCGCACCTTCCCGAGCAGCTCGGCGACCTCCGGGCTGTACTCGATCCGGCTCATGCTCTCGCCTCGCGGTGCCCGGCCGAGGAGCCGGAAGAGCCGGTGAAGGCGCCGGAAGGGCCGGTTGAGGTGTCGGAAGGGCCGGTGAAGGCGCCGACGGAGCCGTCGGCGGAGGCGCCTGCCTGCGCGCACCGTCCGGAGCCGAGCTCGCCCCGCTCGCTCATGCGTCCCCCTCTCGCTGTCGGGCTCGCCGGACCGGCGGTGCGCGGAAGGGACCTGCAGGGCGCGGTACGGAGCGGAGCGGCCGGAGCGGCGGCGTGGGGCACCGCACGCTCCTGCTGTTGATCTTCTCCGAATCTTCCCCGAACAGGCGGTCGATGAACAGTCCCCAGCGCCGCATGGTGGACGCGGCGGCGGCGAACGCCCTGATCACCTCAGCGGCCCACCCCCTCCCCGGGGCCCGGGGAAACCGGGCAGCGGGAACCCCGGCCGCGGGTCCACCCCCGGCGGGAACGGCAGCCCGCGCGCGGCGTCGTCGGCGAGCTCGTCGAACACCTCGTGCGCGGTCATCGGCCGCAGCCGCCCGCCGACCAGCGCCCACCCGCGCACCGTCGCCCGGGCCGGGGCGTCACCGGCCGGGGCGTGACCGGCCGGGGCGTCACCGGCCGGGGCGTCACCGGCCGAGGGACCCCCTGGACCGCCGGGCGGCGGGTCGGCCCTACCGCTCGTCGACGGATCGCCGTGCAGCAGCAGTGCCCCCTCGCCGCCCGAGGCCACGCCCGCCGCCAGGGTGACGCAGAAGGCCTCGGTGTCCCGACCGGCGTGGTGGAGCCGCCCCGCCTCCACACAGACGTCCACCGCCGAGGTGAGCTCCTCGCCGTCCTCCGGACCGTGACAGCGCAGCGTCAGCAGGTGGCAGCCCTCCCCCGCGCCCTCCGCCAGCGCCAGGTACACCGAGGTGACGTACCGCATCACCGCCGCCATCCGGCGCTGCCCGGCCGGGTCCTCGCCGACGGCGTCCAGCAGGGCCGCGCAGGCCACGGACATCCGTACCCGCGCCCGGTGGTCGTCCATCAGCACCGGCAGCAGCTCGGCCAGCCGCTCCCCCGCGTAGACGAACGGCTCCCCGGCCAGCTCGGGATCGCCCGCGTAGGCGACCCGGGCCGCCGGCATCCGGGGATCGAGGCCGAGCGCCTCGCAGTAGTCCTCGAAGTCGTCCGCCTCCAGGACCCGCAGGTGCACCTCCAGGCCCTGCCGGTACAGGGCCGTCAGCTGCTCCTCCGCCCGCCGCAGGTAGTCCCGGTGGCCGAGCCCGCCGAAGAGCCCGTACCGCGCGAGCCCGGCGAAGTCCCCGGCGTCGACGGCCAGCGCCACCGCGACCGGCTGCGGCGGCGCACCCCGGGCCCGCCCGGCGCGCCGCGCCCGTGCACCGCCTCCGCCCGCGTGCCCGCCCGGCGGCCGTCCGCCTCCGGGCGGAACCGCCCCACCGGGCCCGCCGCCCGGGGCCCCACCGGCACCGCTCCCCCGCGCCCGCCCGGCCAGCACCAGCACCCGCCGGCGCCGCCCGGCGGCACCGACCACCTCACGCACCAACTCCCGCACCGCAGCCATGGCTCCTCCTGTTCCGTCCCTCACTCGTCCGACGCCTGCCGGCCGACGGCCGGCAGCACCGGCCGCCCCGAACGACGGAGCCGCCGACGTCGAGGAACATACACAGAGCCACTGACAACGCACCCCGAGTAATCGAACAAGACGGTTCGGCGGGCGGCGAATCCAGCGATTCATCGACAATTCGGGCGGACCGGGACCCCTGGTTCCCGTGAGACGCACGCCTCCACGGATCCACGCGGGATTGTCAGTGGTGCGGGTTAGGGTCGGGGACCATGCGACTGCTGCATACCTCCGACTGGCATCTCGGGCGTTCGTTCCACCGGGAGAGCCTGCACGACGCCCAGCGAGCCTTCCTGGACCACCTGGTGGACGTGGTCCGGGCCGAGGGCGTGGACGCCGTGCTCGTTGCCGGGGACGTGTACGACCGGGCGCTGCCGGGGCTGGAAGCGGTCGCGATGTTCGACGACGTGCTGCACCGGCTGGCGGCCCTCGGGGTGCCGACGGTGTTCATCAGCGGCAACCACGACTCGGCCCGTCGGCTGGGGGTCGGGGCGGGGCTGATCGGGCGGGCCGGGATCCACCTGCGGACGGATCCGGGCGAGTGCGCCACGCCCGTGGTCCTGGCGGACGAGCACGGTCCGGTGGCGGTGTACGGGCTGCCGTACCTGGAGCCCACGCTGGTACGCGAGCGGTTCGGGCTGGCGAAGGGCGGGCACGCGGCGGTGCTCGGTGCGGCGATGGAGGAGGTCCGGGCCGATCTGGCGGCGCGCCCGGCCGGCACCAGGGCGGTCGTCCTGGCGCACGCCTTCGTCACCGGCGGCACGCCGAGCGACAGCGAGCGGGACATCGCGGTCGGCGGCGTCGCCGCGGTGCCCGCCTCGGTGTTCGAGGGGGTGCACTACGTCGCGCTCGGCCACCTGCACGGCTGCCAGACGCTCGCCCCGCACCTTCGCTACAGCGGCTCCCCGCTCGCCTACTCCTTCTCCGAGGTGCACCAGCGCAAGAGCATGTGGCTGGTCGACCTCGCCGCCGACGGCTCGGTGGCCGCCGTGCGCGTCCCCTGCCCCGAACCGCGCCGCCTCGCCACCCTCCGCGACACCCTCGAAGCCCTGCTCACCGACGAGGAGTACACCGAGCACGAGAAGTCCTGGGTGCAGGCCACGCTGACCGACGCGGCCCGCCCGAGCGAGCCGATGGAGAAGCTGCGCCGCCGCTTCCCGTACACCCTGCAGCTGCTCTTCGACCCCGAGGAGAGCGAGGCCGAGTCCTCCCCTTCGTACGCCGCGCGGGTGAGCGGCCGGGGGGACCTGGAGATCGCCGAGGGCTTCCTGCGGCACGTCCGCCCCGGCGCCGAGCCGGGGCCGGACGAGCTCGGCTGGCTGCGCGAGGGCTTCGAGCGCGCCCGGGAGACCTCCGACCGGAAGGCGGACCTGCCCCGATGAGGCTGCACCGGCTCACCGTCACCGCCTTCGGCCCGTTCGCGGGCTCCGAGACGGTCGACTTCGACGCGCTCGCCGCCGGCGGGCTGTTCCTGCTGCGCGGCGCGACGGGCGCGGGCAAGAGCAGTGTGCTGGACGCGGTCTGCTTCGCCCTGTACGGCGAGACGCCGGGCACCCGGCGCGCCAATCGGCTGCGCAGCGACCACGCCGACCCCAAGCGGCTGACCGAGGTGCGGCTGGAGCTGACGCTCGGCGGGCGGCGGCTGCAGATCACCCGTCTGCCGGAGCAGCGGCGGCCGAAGAAGGTCGGCACCGGCACCACGGTCGAGCGGGCGCAGACCCTGCTGCGCGAGTGGGTCGCCGACACGGGCGACGGCACGCCGGGCTGGCGGGGGCTCAGCAAGTCGCACCAGGAGGTCGGGGAGGAGATCCTCCGGCTGATCGGCATGAACCGCGAGCAGTTCTGCCAGGTGGTGCTGCTGCCGCAGGGCGACTTCGCCCGCTTCCTCAAGGCCGATTCGGAGGAGCGCGGCAAGCTGTTGCGGCGGCTGTTCGACACCGAGCGCTATCGGCTCGTCGAGGACTGGCTGGCCGAGCAGCGGCGTGCCCAGGAGTCGGCGGTCCAGGCCGGCCGCCGCCGGCTGCGCGACCTCGCGAGCAAGGCCGAGCAGGCGGCCGGCCCCGGCGCCGAGCCCGCCGACGGCTGGGTGCCGGCCGAGGACGGCGACGCCGGGCTGACCGCCGGGGTGCTCGCCTGGGCGGCGGTCCTGCGCTGCGGCGCGACCGAGCAGCTCACCATCACGGAGGCGGCGCTCGCGGGCGCCATGGCGGCACAGCGAACCGCCCAGCGACACCGCGAGGCCGCCGAGGAGTTGGCCGGGCAGCAGCGCCGGCACCGCGAGGCGCTGGAGCGGGCCGAACGACTGGCCGGGTTCGAACCCGATGCGGCCCGGGACCGGCAGCGGCTGGCCGCCGCGCAGGAGGCCGTCGGGGTGGAGTCCGCGTTGCGGCTGCGGCAGAGCGCGGCCGAGGCGCTGCGGCGCGCGCAGGCGGCGGAGGGTCGGCACCGCGAGGCGCTGGCCGCCGGCACTGCCGAGGACGGCCTCGGTCGGCTCGACGCAGCCGGCGCCGCCGAGCTGGCCGAGGCCGAACTGAGGCTGCGGGCCGAGGTGGTCCGGCTGGAGGCGGCCCGGGAGGAGGAGCGGCGCTGTGCCGAACTCGCTCGCGAGCAGCGCTCCTTGACGGCCGACCGGAGCGCCGCCGAGGCGCTCGCCGAGGAGGCCGAGGACTGGCTGGCCGAGTTCGAGGGCGAGCTCGGCCGATTGGAGGAACAGCACCTCGAGGCCCTGGCGGCGACCGCCAGGGTCGAGCAACTGGACGTGCGGCGCGCCGAGTTGACGATCCGCCTGGAGGCCGCCAGGGAGCGCGACGGCCTGCGCACCGAGATCCTGGCTGCCGAACCGCGGGTCGCCGAGCTGCGCACCGCCGCGCTCGACGCCCGCGAGCACAGCCTGGACCTGCGGGACCGGCGGCTCGCGGGCATGGCCGCCGAGCTGGCCGAACAGCTGCGCACCGGCGAGGCCTGCCGGGTCTGCGGCTCGCCCGAGCACCCAGCACCCGCCGAGGCTGCGCCGTCCGGCCGGGTCGGCGCCGACGACGAGGAGCGCGCCCGCCGCGCCCAGGCCGTCGCCGAGCAGTCCTGGACGGAGGCCGACCGGGCGCTCACCGCCCTGCGGATGCGCGAGGCCACGGCCGCCGGCGCGGCCGGGCCGGACGGTGCGGACGTGCTCGCACACGACCTCGCCGAGCTGGACCGCGAGCACCGCGAGGCCCGGCACACGGCGGAGGCACTCGGCCGGGTCGAGCAGGAGATCGCCCGGCTGTCGCTGGACCGCACCCGCCGCGGCGACGAGCTGCGCGAGGCCAAGGAACGCACCGCCGTCCTCACCGACCGGCTGCAGGCGCTCGACGCCGAGCAGCAGGCGCTGACCGCCCGGGTCGCGGCCACCCGCGGCGCGGCGGCCTCGGTCGCCGACCGGGCCGCGGCCCTGACCCGGCTCACCGAGCAGGTCGCCGCCGCTGCCGCCGCCGCCCGGGCCCGCGCGGAGGCGGCGGCCCGGCTCGCGGAGGCCGAGGGCGAGCTGGGCAAGGCCGCCGCCGCGGCGGGCTTCGCGAACGCCGCGGCGGCGCTGGCGGTGCTGCTCCCGCGTGAGGAGCGCGAGCGGCTGGAGGCACGGCTGGAGCGGCACCGCGCGGAGACCGCCGCCGTCCGGCGCGAGCTGGACCTGCCGGAGCTGGCCGAGGCCGCGGCCCGTCCGCCGGTGGACCTGCCCGCCGCCGCGACCGCGCTCCGCGCCGCCACCGACCGGCTCGGGCAGGCGCACGCCGCCGAAGCGGCAGCCCGCGAGCGGTGCGCGGCGCTGGCCGAGATCGGGCGGCAGCTGGCCGCTCTCGCCGCCGAGCTGGCCCCGGCACTCGACCGGTACGAGCGGATCAACCGGCTCGCGATGCTGACTGCCGGCACCTCCACCGAGAACCGGCTGCGGATGCGCCTGGAGTCGTACGTCCTGGCGGCCCGGCTGGAGCAGGTCGCGGCGGCGGCCAGCGACCGGCTGGTCCGGATGTCCGGCGGCCGCTACACCCTGGTGCACAGCGACGACCGGGGCACCGGCGCCAGGCGCTCCGGGCTGGCCCTGCGGGTCGTGGACGCCTGGACGGGCACCGAGCGGGACACCGCGACCCTCTCCGGCGGCGAGAGCTTCTTCGCCTCGCTCTCCCTCGCCCTGGGGCTGGCCGACGTAGTGACCGACGAGGCGGGCGGCATGCCGCTGGACACGCTGTTCATCGACGAGGGCTTCGGCACCCTCGACGAGCAGTCCCTGGAGGAGGTGATGGACGTCCTCGACGGCCTGCGCGAACGGGACCGGGCGGTCGGCATCGTCAGCCACGTCGCCGACCTGCGCAGCCGCATCCCCGCCCAGCTGCTGGTCCGCAAGGGGCGGCGCGGCTCGACCCTGGCCCTGGCCGGACGGGAGGACGCGTAACGCCGCCACCCCGCCACCCCGCCACCCCGCCACGCCGTCACGCCGTCACGCAGTCACGCAGTCACGCGCTGACGTCGGCGGCTCGACCGGGGTTCGACAGCCTTCGGTATCAGCCCGAGCAGGCGATCCGCTGCGCCTGCTGCCAGGCGCAGACCGGGCAGAGCGTGCTGCCCAACTGGTCGGCGGGCAGCTCGGTCGGCTCGCCGCAGAGCACGCAGTCGGCGCGCGGTCCGGTGGCCGCCGGGTCGTGCCGCAGCGCGGCCTCGGCGCTACCCTCAGGGGCGAACTCGCAGACCGCCGCGGGTTCGTTCGTCGCGCTGTCGCTCATGCTGCCTTCCTACTCCGCCGCTCCACCCCGCCGCAAGGCGGCCCCGTTCCCGCAGCTGCTCCCACGCCCGGCCGACTCGATCATGGTGGCGACGCCGTCCAGCAACGGCTTCAGTCCGAAGGCGAACAGCGCGTCCAGGTCGAGGTCGTAGCCGTTGCCGAGGCTGCCCGTCGTCCGCGCGAACACGGGGTGGCGCTCGCCGGTGACGATCGCCGTCAGCGCCGGGCCCTGACGGTCCATCCACTGGTCCTCGGTGAGGCCGGTGGCCGCCTCGGCCTGGGCCTCCCGCTCCAGGTGCACGGCGATCCCCTGGACGTAGCTGTAGAGCAGCACGTGCAGGTCGAGCATGGTCGCGGCGTCGAGCCCGTGGCCGTCCAGCGCGGCGAGCGCCCACTCGGCGTGGTCCAGCAGGGCGGGCAGCATCAGCGGGCGGGTGAGCGCCCCGACCTGGGCGAGCCACGGGTGGCGCCGGTAGATCCGCCACAGCGTGTGCGCGCCGAGCTCCAGCCGCGCCCGCCACTCCCCCGGCGGTTCGGCCGGGTACGACTCCTCTCCGAACGCCGCATCCGCCATCAGCAGCACCAGGTCGTCCTTGCTCGGGACGTACCGGTAGGGGGACATCGCGGCGACACCGAGCCGGGCCGCGACGCTGCGCATGGAGAGCGCGGCGAGCCCCTCGCGGTCGGCGATCTCCATGGCGGCCCGGACGATCCGCTCCGCGGTGAGCTCGACGGACGGTCCCGAGGCTGGGAGTACGGCGGACACCGGCGCGGGCGCGGCCGGCGGGGGCGCAGCAACGGGGGCCAGGGCGGGGACAGCGGCAGCCACCACGGTGCCCACCCGGGGACAGGTCTCGACCAGCCCCTCCAGCCGCAGCGTGGTGAGCACCTTGGTGGCGGTGGCCAGCGCGACGTTCCACTCGCGGGCGATCCGCCGGGTCGAGGGCACCAGCTCGCCCGGCGCGAGCGTGCCGTCGGCGATCCGCCCGGCGATCTCGTCGGCGATGCGCCGGTACGGCGGGACGGACTCGGGCGCGGCGGTCATCGTCCGGCTCCCCTCCTGTGACGCGGATCTCTTTCCGCGGCGGCCAGAACTGTACTAGCTCAGAGGCTAGCAGGAAGGACGGGCCGCAATGCCTCGCTGCACTAGTCCAGAAGCACCGAAACCCCAGTTGGCGAGCCTGCGCGTACGCCGTACATTCAAGCCGCGTACAGCGTACGAGCCGATGCGCAACACCTGCGCGCGGACGGACAGCGAGGAGCAACCCATGAAGACCGTGCTCATCTCCGGCGGCGGCATCGCCGGCACCGCGCTCGCCACACTGCTGAGCCGCCGGGGCTTCGCCCCCACGGTGGTGGAGCGCGCCCCCGGGCTGCGCGGCGGCGGACAGGCCGTGGACGTCCGGGGCGTCGCACTGGACGTCGCCGCGCGGCTGGGCGTGCTGGAGCAGGTCCGCGCCCACCAAACCCGGATGCGGGGCATGTCCGTCCTCGACGGCGACGGCCGCGAGATCCACCGCTCCACCGAGAGCACGATCAGCAGCGGACGGCTCGACAGCGACGACATCGAGCTGCTGCGCGACGACCTCGTCCGGATCCTGCACGAACGGGCGGCGGAGGAAGGGGGCACCCGGTTCGTGTTCGGGGACAGCGTGACGGCGCTCGACCAGGACGAGAACGGCGTCCGGGCCCGCTTCGAGCACGCCGAGCCGCGCCGGTACGACCTGGTCGTGGGCGCCGACGGCCTGCACTCGGCCGTGCGCCGGCTGACTTTCGGACCCGAGGAGCACTTCGCCCACCACCTCGGGATGCACCTGGCGATCTTCAGCGCGGACAACTTCCTGGGCCTGGAGGACTGGCAGCTGTGGCTGCGCGACGGCGAGGCCGGCTACGGCGTCTACCCGGTGCGCGACAACACCGAGCTGCGGATCACCTTCGGATTCGGCGGCGGGCCACTGCCGGACGGGCGGCGCGATCCGGAGTCGCAGAAGGCGGCCGTCGCCGAGCGGATGGCGGAGCTGCGCTGGGAGACCCCGAGGCTGCAGAAGGCCCTCGCCGAGGCGTCCGACCTCTACTGCGACACGATGACGCAGATCCGGATGGACCGCTGGTCGCACGGCCGGATCGTCCTGCTCGGGGACGCGGGCTACTGTGCCTCCCCACTGTCGGGCCAGGGCACCAGCCTCGCCCTGGTCGGCGCCCATGTCCTCGCCGACGCCCTCACCGACGGCCTCGCCCGCTCCGGCGGCGACCATCGCACCGCCTTCGCCTCGTACGAGGAGCGGCTGCGCCCGTTCGTCGCGCTCAACCAGGCCCTGGCGACCGAGAACCCGGGCGGACCTGCGGCCGAGGAATCGGTGGAGCGGGCCAAGAACGCGATCTCGCTCGACGGCGAACAGATTTCAGAAAACGTTCGCTGAAATCTGTCATCCGAAAGCTGTCATCTGAAATCTGTTCGCCGAAAGTCGTTCGCCACCCGCCGAGCCACCCGCCGCCCGCCACCCGCCGCCCGCCGCCCGAACCGCCCCACCCTCCGGCGACGCCAGCGGCACGGTTACCGTGACCGGCATGGCTACCGATCTCCACCACCGCCTTCTCGCTGCCCGCGCCACCTCACCCTCATATGCCGAGGTGGGGGCCACCCGGGGCGGCCGGTTGCCGGACGGGTACGCGCACCTGCGGCGCCGGGTGCACCTCGGGCACGGGCCGGAGGTGCTGGAGCGGGCCGGGCGGTACGTGCTCGGCTGGGGCAGCCAGTTGGGCACCGGCTTCGCGGTCTTCCCCGGCGGTCCGGCCCGGGACGGGGACACCGTGCTGCTGCGGCTGAGTCTGCCGGGCAGCCGGTGGCCGAGGGTGGTGATCCCCTGCCGGGTGGTGTGGACGGTGGACGAGTCGGACCGGATCGGGTTCGCGTACGGCACGCTCCCCGGGCACCCGGAGTGCGGCGAGGAGGCGTTCCTGGTGTCGATGGACGCCGAGGGCGAGGTGTGGTTCGAGGTCACCGCGTTCTCCCGGCTATCCGCCTGGTACGCGCGTCTGGGCCGGCCGGTGGCCCTCCTCTGCCAGCACCTGGCGATCGAGCGCTACCTCACCGCGGTGGCCGCCCACGTCGGCGACCGGTAGCCGGGAGCCGGCCCATCGGCACCGGCTCACCAGCCCACCGACACCACCCACCCGCCGGAGTCAGCCCAGGAACGACAGCCGGACGGTGCGCCGCGGGTTGTCCCCGTTGGTGTCGACCAGCACCACGGACTGCCAGACGCCGAGCGCGAGTTGGCCGCCGAGCACCGGCAGGGTGGCGTGCGGGGCGACCAGTCCGGGCACCACGTGGTCCCGACCGTGTCCGGGGCTGCCGTGCCGGTGGCGCCAGCGGTCGTCGGCCGGGAGCAGCTCGCGCAGGGTGGCGAGGAAGTCGTCGTCGCTGCCGGAGCCGGTCTCCAGGACGGCGATCCCGGCCGTGGCGTGCGGGACGAAGATGTTGAGCAGGCCGTCGCGCCCGGCGGCCCGCTCGTCGAGGAACACGGCGCAGCGGTCGGTGATGTCGAGGGCGACCTCGCGGCTGCCCGTGGTGATCTCGAAGGTGGTGGTCTGGAACGGGCCGGTCGGGGTGGAGTGCTTGTTGTCCGCCATGGCGCCATCCTGGCCCAGGTCAGGGGGCCGGGCGTACTGCCTCGCCGACTCGCCTTGCCAGGGAGGCAAACTCGCATAGGGTGAAAGGTTCAGACCACGGAGCGCGCCCCGGCTCTCCCCCGGAACCCCCGCTCCCGGATCCTCCCCCGGAACCGCAGCCGCCCGGATACGCCAATGACCCGGCGGACCGGATGCTCCACCGGGTCTGTTCCCGACCAGGACGGGACGACGGCTGGCGACGGCCAGGGGCGAACCCCCTAGCCGCGCCCGCCGAAGAGGCTTCGCCGCAGCCGACGCAGCGGCGTCAGCAGCGAGATCCTGGTGTGGCGACGACGGGTCGCCGGGGCCCCGGCGCCGCGCGGCGTCAGCTCCCTTATCAGCCCGAGCGCCTCGGCGGTGTCCACCGCCGGGAGTGCGGGCGCGCCGAGCACGGCCAGGTGTCGTTCGATCCGGCGGCCGGTCGTGCCGACACCGCACTGGACCGCCGGCACACGGGGCCGAGTCCGCACTTGCATGTGTTCCATCAGTTTTCCCACCCCTACGAGGCGCCAGGGCCGTGAGGCGAAGACTATCCGTGTCGGACGGCCTTCGCGCAACCGCCCTGGTGTTCTGCCACCGTACCGTGCGGCGTCAACTGACGATGCACCAGGGGGCACCCGGGCGGTCACGACTAGGCATCAATGATGGTGCACGACCGGCCATCCGTCAGCAGGGCCACGAGGCACGGGCCCGGCGCCCGTGTGCGCGGTGCGCGCCCGGCGCACGGGCGCTCGCAGCCACTCGCTCGACCACCACCCCGCCACCCGCGCGGGACCACGCGGGCCCCCACGGACACCCACCGGGCACCCGTCGGGCACCCCCCGTAGGCATCCGCATATAGGGGACAGCCGCCAGATCGACAAAGTGATCTTCGGGACCGTCGTCACCCCGACGTCGACCCACTGGCGCCCGACTTCATGAAGTGAACACATTCGAGGGATTGACTCCCGCCGAACCTCCAAGCAATATCTGATGCACGCGCCAGGTGCCCGCACCGCACCCACGCGCGTGTTCGAGTAGTGATGAAATAGGCACGAAGAACTCCGGCTCCCGCGAGCCACTGCCCGGCCGCCTCGACGCTGCGGTGGCCAGGCTCGCGCGGTGCCCGGACCGGCGGCCGGCCGTAGAGGGTCGGCCGGGCCGCCACCTGACTGCCGGTGCCGCCCCGCGAGGGGCCCGGCACCGGCGGTCCCGGGTCCACCACCCCTCCCGGCCGCGGGCAAGCCCCCGGCAAGACCCGCAGCTCCCGCCGGATTCCCGGCAAGATCCCGGCACCGGCCCCCGCACCGGCTCCCACACCGGACGTCCACGCAGGTCGCGCCCGGTGGATCGGTAGACTCGGCCAGCGTGTCCCTCCTCCTCAGCATCGTGCTCCCGGTCCACGGCGTGGAGCGGTACCTGCCGCGCTGCCTCGACTCGATCCTCGGCGACACCCCCGCCCTGGAGTCGCGCTTCGAGGTGATCGCGGTCGACGACCTCTCCCCCGACGGCTCCGGCGCGATCCTGGACGCCTACGCGGCCCGCGACCCCCGGCTGCGGGTGATGCACCTCACCGAGAACCAGGGCCTCGGCGGCGCCCGCACCGCCGCCCTGCCGCAGGCGCGCGGCGAGTACGTCTGGTTCCTGGACAGCGACGACTGGGTGCCCGAGCGGACCGTCAGCGTGGTCCTCGACGAGCTGGCGCAGGAGCGCCGCCGGGAGACCCCCGCCGACGTGCTGATCACCGACTTCACCCACGTCTACCCGGACGGCGGGACGGAGCCCAACCCCTGGCGGCACGTGCTGACCGGCTCCCCGCTGATCGAGGGCAGCACCCTGGCCGAGCACCCGGCGCTGTTCCAGACCGTGATGTCGGTGTGGAACAAGGTGTTCCGCCGCGCCTTCCTGGACGGCCTCGGGGTCTCCTTCGGCCGCGGCTACTACGAGGACATCTCGGTCACCTACCCGGCGCTGCTCGCCGCCGAGCGGCTGCGCTACCTCGACCGCCCCTGCTACAACTACCGGCGCGGCCGGGACGGCGCGATCACCGCCACCGCCTCCCCCAAGCACGCCGACGTCTTCGCCCAGTACGACGCGATCTTCGCCTTCCTGGACCGCCCGGACCGCCCCGGCCGGCCCGTCCCGGATTCGCTGCGCACCCTGGTCTTCGACCGGACCGTCCGCCAGGCGCTCAACGTCTACGACACCCCCGGGCTGGTCCCCGCCGACCTGCGCCGGGAGTTCTTCCAGCGGATCGCCCGGCACTTCGACCGCCACCGCCCGTCCGGCTACCGCTTCCCCGGCGGGGTGCGCGGCGTGCAGTACCGGCTGGCCGCGCGCGGCGCCCGGATCGCCTACGCCGAGCTGCGCCGAACCGGGCGGCTGCCGCGCGAACTCAAGCGCGGGGCACGGGCGGTGGCGCCCGCGGTGAAGAAGGGGGTGCGCAGCGGCGCCCGGTTCACCGCGTACAACGCCTTCCGCCGGCTGCCGCTGGACGAGCACCTGGCGGTCTACGCCGCGTACTGGCACCGGGGTTACGCGTGCAGCCCGGCGGCGATCTACGAGAAGGCGAAGGACCTCGCGCCGCGGATCCGGGGCGTGTGGGTGGTCGAGAACCGCCGGCAGGCCGCCACGCTGCCGCCCGGGGTGCCGTACGTGATCGTCAACACGCCCGCCTACCTCAAGGTGATGGCGACCGCCAAGTACTTCGTCAACAACGTCAACTTCCCGCGCACGATGGTGAAGCGGCCCGGCTCGGTGCACGTCCAGACCCAGCACGGCACCCCGCTCAAGGCCATGGGCATGGACCTGCGCGACCGCCCGGAGGCGGCGGAGGGGATGGACTTCGACCTGCTCCAAGAGGCCATCGACCGCTGGGACTTCCTGGTCTCCCCCAACCCGCACACCAGCGAGCACTTCGCGCGCGCCTTCCCCGGCCGGTACGAGATGCTGGACACCGGCTACCCGCGCAACGACCGGCTGGTCGACGCCGACCCGGCCGAGGTGCGCGCGCTGCGCGAGCGGCTGGGGCTGCGGCCGGGCACCAGGGCCGTGCTGTACGCGCCGACCCACCGCGGCGGCAAGGGCGGCTACGTGCCGCTGCTGGACGTGGCCGAGCTGGCCCGGCGGCTGGGCCCGGACTTCACGCTGCTGGTGCGCACGCACTACTTCCACACCGGCGGGCCGGGCGACCTGACGGCCGGCGGGGACGCGGCGGAGATCGTCGACGTCTCGGCGTACCCGACCGTCGAGGACCTCTACCTCGCCGCGGACGTGCTGGTGACGGACTACTCCTCGATGATGTTCGACTACGCGGTGCTGGACCGGCCGGTGGTGATCTTCGCGCCGGACTGGGAGGAGTACCAGCGGGAGCGCGGCGTCTACTTCGACCTGTTCGCGGAGCCGCCGGGCGCGGTCACCGAGACCGCGGACGAGCTGGCGCGGGCGCTGCTGGCGGGCGATCCGGCTCCGGGGGCGCGGGCGCGGTTCCGGGCGAAGTTCTGCGTCTGGGACGACGGCGGGGCGGCGGAGCGGGTGGTGCGCCGGGTGTTCCCGGTGGACGGCGGCCGGTAGGCCCCCGGGGGAACGCGGTGGGGCCCATTCGGGCCCCGCACGGGGAAGCGGTGGAGCCTGGTCGGAGCCTCCGGACGGGGCCGGTGCCGCCGGTACGGCGACCGGCCCCGTCGGCGCGGGCTCAGCGCCGGCGGGCGGCCAGGAACTCCTCGAAGGTCAGGACGCCGTCGTGGTTGGTGTCCATGCTGTGGATCAGCGCCTCGGCCATCGAGATGGTGACGTCGTGGTCGCCCATCTCGTTCGCGGCCAGCGCGTACTCGGCCGCGGTGATCTTGCCGTCGCCGTCCTTGTCGTAACGGTCGAAGAAGGCCTTGATCGCCTCGGTGGTCTCCATCGTTCCCTCCTGGGGTACTGCGGGTTCTGCTCGGTTCGGACGGCCGTACACTACCCGGCCGTGGTGTGCGCCACGGTGGCCGGGAGTGGACGGGCGCGGGGGTGGGTGTCGTAGTCTGCGGATCTGATTGCGGGCCCGGGCACCTCCCGGGCCTCGTTCGTCCAGGGAGGGAACCGTGCTCGACCTCGCCACCAAGCTGGTGCTGAAACCCCTTTCCCGGGGGATCTGGCGCCCGGTCATCGAGGGTGCCGAGAACGTACCGAGCAAGGGCGGGGTGATCCTGGCCAGCAACCACCTGTCCTTCATCGACAGCGTGGTCATCCCGCTGACCGCCCCGCGCCGGGTGCACTTCCTCGCCAAGGCCGAGTACTGGACCGCTCCCGGCCTCAAGGGCAAGCTCTCCAAGGGCTTCTTCGAGTCGATCGGCGCGGTGCCGGTCGAGCGCGGCACCTACCGCTCCGCCCAGGCCTCGCTGGAGTCGGCGCTGGAGATCCTGGAGGACGGCAAGGCCTTCGGCATCTACCCCGAGGGCACCCGTTCGCTGGACGGCCGCCTCTACCGGGGCAAGACGGGCGTCGCCTGGCTCGCGCTGACCGCGGGGGTGCCGGTGGTGCCGGTGGCGCTGGAGGGTCCGGAGCAGATCCTGCCGGTGGGCAAGCGGGTCCCGCGGATCAAGAAGGTGACGGTCCGCTTCGGTGAACCGCTGCACTTCGACGAGCTGCACGGGCAGGCCCGTTCGCTGAAGGCCCGTCGGCAGGTGACCGACGAGGTGATGGCGGCGATCCAGCGGCTCTCCGGCCAGGAGGTCGTGGGCAGCTACAACGAGGTACCGAAGGCGGCCTGACCGCCGGCGCCGGGGGCCTCCGACCGCCCGAGGGTCCCCCGACCGCCCCGGGGCCCCTGACCGCCCGCCCGGGCGCTCACACGCGGCCGAGCGCGGCCCCCGGCAGGGCGGCCGCCTCCGGTGCCTCCCGGCGCAGCAGGGCCGCGTACCGGCCGTCCAGCTCCACCAGTTCGTCGTGGGTGCCGAGTTCGACCACCTCGCCGTGGTCCAGGACGGCAATCTGGTCGGCGGCGCGGACGGTGGAGAGCCGGTGCGCGATGGTGATGGTGGTACGGCCGGCGGCGAGGGTGTCCACGGCCTGCTGGACGGCGCGTTCGGTGCGGTTGTCGAGCGCGCTGGTCGCCTCGTCGAGGATGAGCACCGGCGGGTTGCGCAGGATCGTCCGGGCGAGCGCGAGGCGCTGTTTCTCGCCACCGGAGAAGCGGTAGCCGCGCTCGCCGACCAGGGTGTCGTACCCGTCCGGGAGGGCGGCGATGGTGTGGTGGATCTGCGCGGCCCGGGCGGCCTCGACCAGTTCGGCGTCGGTGGCGCCGGGCTTGGCGAAGCGCAGATTGTCGGCGACCGAGGCGTGGAAGAGGTAGGTCTCCTGGGAGACCACGCCGACCGCGCGGGCCAGGGTGTCGAAGGAGAGCTCGCGCACGTCGACGCCGTCCAGGGTGACCCGGCCGCCGGTGACGTCGTAGAGCCGCGGCACGAGGTAGCTGAGGGTGGTCTTGCCCGAGCCGGTCTCGCCGACCACGGCCAGTGAGCTCCCGGCGGGGACCTCGAGGTCGACGCCGGAGAGGGTCGGGCGCTGCTGCTCGGGGTCGTAGCGGAAGTCGACGCCCTCGAAGCGGATCTCGCCGCACGGGTCGGTCAGGACGACCGGGTCGGCGGGCTCGGCGATCTCCACCGGCAGGTCGAGGTATTCGAAGATGCGCTGGAAGAGCGCGAGCGAGGTCTGCACGTCCACGCCGGTGGACAGCAGGCTCACGGTGGGGCGGAAGAGGCCCAGCTGGAGGGTGACGAAGGCGATCAGGGTGCCGACCGAGACGATCGGCGCGCCGGCGGCGGAGGTCAGCCCGGCCGCCCAGTAGATCAGCGCGGGCATCGCGGCCATCACGACCTGGATGGTGTTCATCCGCCAGCGCCCGGCCATGCCGGCCCGGACCTCGAGGTCGGCGAGCCGGTCGGATTGCTCGGTGAACTCCCGGGCGAGCGAGTCGGAGCGGCCCATGGTGCGGCCGAGCAGGATGCCGCTGACCGAGAGCGACTCCTGGACCGCCGAGCTCATCGCCGCCAGCTGCTTCTGCCGCTCGGTGGTGATCTTCTTGCGCTCCTGGCCGACCCGGCGGCTGATCCAGACGAACAGCGGGAGCAGGACCAGGGAGACGACGGTGAGCCGCCAGTCGAGGGCGACCATCGCCACGACGGAGGCGACCACCGCGGTGAGGTTGGAGACCAGGCTGGTCGCGGTGGACGTCACCGTGGACTGCATGCCGCCGATGTCGTTGGCGATCCGGGACTGCACCTCGCCGGTCCGGGTGCGGGTGAAGAAGGCCAGCGACTGCCGCTGCAGGTGCTCGTAGACGGCGGTGCGCAGGTCGTGCATCACGCGCTGGCCGACGGTGGTGGAGATCAGCGTCTGCAGGACGTTGAAGACGCTGTTCACCACGGCGGTGAGGATCATCCCGAGCACCAGCAGACTGAGCAGCCCGGTCCGGCCCTGCGGGATCGCGGTGTCCAGGACGGCCTTCAGCAGGAACGGCGAGACGACCGAGACCACGGCGGAGGCGGCGACCAGCAGCCCGACGGCGGCAAGGCGGCCGCGGTACGGGCGGAAGAGCGCGAGGATGCGCCGCCACTCGGCGGGCGGGCGGGGCTCGCCCTCGGCGCGCTCGGGCGGGGTCCAGTCGATCGCTGCGGGCCTCAAGGGCGGGCCTCCCTGGGTGGGTCGGGCGGGCGGGTCGGATGGTCGGGCGGGCGGGTCAGCATTGCGAGGATAGCTCATAGTTAGACAAGCTAATAGTGAGATACCTTTGCCATTGCCGACCGCCCGCCGACCGTCCGGGAACTCGCCCCCGGCCGCCCTGGAGGCCCCGCCCCGACCGTCAGTCGGTGCGGTACGTGCGCGCCGCCTTGGAGGAGAGGCCACCGAGCTTGCCGGACGGCAGCACCCGGGCGATCGCCACCGCGAGCTTGTACCGCTTGCCCGGCACGGACAACGACCGGCCGCGGGCCAGGTCGCGCATCGCCTCGTCCACCACCCGCTCGGCGGAGAGCCAGGACCAGGCCGGGATGTTGCCGGTGCCCATGCCCGCCCGCTCGTGGAACTCGGTGCGGGTGAAGCCCGGGCACAGCGCCATCATCCGCACGCCCGTGCCGCCGAGGTCGCGCAGCACGCCCTGGGTGAAGCTGACCACCCAGGCCTTGCTCGCCCCGTACGTGCCGCGGGGCAGGAAGGCCGCCACCGAGGCGACGTTGACGATCGCACCCCGCCCGCGCTCGCGCATGCCGGGGAGCGCGGCCGTGGTCAGTCGCAGGATCGCCTCGATGTGCACCTTCAGCATGTCCAGCTCGTCCTGCAGCGGGACGGTCCCGAACGCGCCCTTGTTGCCGAAGCCGGCGTTGTTGATCAGGAGGTCCACCGGGCGGGCGGAATCGGCGAGCCGGGCCTCGACGGCGCCGATGCCCTCGTCGGTCGCGAGGTCGGCGGTCAGCACCTCCGTCTCGACGCCGTACTTTCCGTGCAGGTCGGCGGCGGCGCGCTCGAGTCGCGCGGTGTCCCGCGCCACCAGGACGAGCTGGTAACCGCTACGGGCGAGCCGGCGGGCGAATGCGGCTCCGATGCCGGCGGTCGCGCCGGTGATCAAGGCTGTGGTCATACCCCCGACCGTACCGACTCGGTGGAGTCGAGCCCACACCGAGTGCAACGTCCCGGCTCAGGGGGTTGCGGATGCAGGGGTTAGATCGCACCCGCAGTGTCGGAGAGGGGCGCCGCCCGACCGGACGGTGAAATCCAGACGAGGAGGCGCATCTGATGCTTACTCAGTGCCGGGCCCGGCAGGAGCCGCCGGGCAGGCCCCGGGCAGTGCGCGTCAGACGGCCACCGCCTTGGCGCGGTCGGCGGCGATGTGCACCGCCAGGCCGGCGAGGACGGTGCCCATCACGTAGCGCTGGATGCGCAGCCAGGCCGGGCGGCGGTTGAGGAAGGCGGCGATGCTGCCCGCGCTCATCGCGATCAGGCCGTTGACGGTGATCGCGATCGTGATCTGGGTCAGGCCAAGCACCAGGCTCTGCAGGGCCACGTGGCCGCGCTCCGGTGCCACGAACTGCGGCAGCAGCGAGATGTACATGATGGCGATCTTGGGGTTGAGCAGGCAGGTCAGGAAGCCCATCGTGAACAGGCGGCGCGGCGGGTCCGGCGGCAGCTGCTGCGGGGCGAAGACCGCCGTGCCGCCGGGCTTGACCGCCTTCCAGGCCAGCCAGAGCAGGTAGCCGGCGCCGGCCAGCTTGATCGCGGTGTAGAGGGCGGGCACCACCGAGAACACCGCGGCCACCCCGGCCGTCACGGCCACGAGGTAGACCAGGAAGCCGGTCGCGACCCCGAGCAGCGAGACCAGCCCGGCGCGGCGGCCCTGCGCTATCGAGCGGGAGACCAGGTAGATCATGTTGGGCCCCGGCGACAGCACCATGCCCAGTGCCACGGCGGCGATCCCGAGCAGGGCGTGGCCGTCCACGGCGGATGTCAGCGTGTCCATGGTGGGAGGCTAGGACGGGCGGCTACCTCGATGCAATGATGACTTTGCACTCGGTGCAATGTGCTTCAGGGTGCGGCACCGACCGGGCGCGGCAGCTACCCGGTGCGGCGCCCACCGGGTACGGCGCCAGGTGGGTGCGACACCGCTTCGCGTGAGGGGATCGATGCCGATGGACGACTACCGCCTGATCGCCGACCAGGTCGCCGCCGACATCACGGACGGACGGCTGCGACCCGGCCAGCAGCTGCCCACTCAGCGCGCCTTCGCCCGCAGCCGGGGCATCGCCGACTCGACGGCGGGGCGCGTCTACCGGGAACTGGCCCGCCGCGGGCTGACCGTCGGGGAGGTCGGGCGCGGGACCTTCGTACGGGCCGGACGCGGGGCGGACGGCGGACCGGTCGCGCTCTCCGAGCCGGCCGCCGCGCCCGTCGACCTGGAGCTCAACTACCCCGTGGTCCCCGGGCAGGCCGAGCTGCTGGCGGGCGGACTCGCGCCGCTGCTGCGCCCGGACGCGCTCGGGGACGCGCTACGGCCGATCGGCGCGGCCGGGACGGGTGCGGCGCGGCGGGCCTTCGCCGGGCTGCTCTCGAACGACTCCTGGGAGGTCGGTGCCGCGGACCTGCTGTTCGCGGGCAACGGGCGGCAGGCCATCGCGGGGGCGCTCTCCGCGCTGGTTCCGCCCGGGCAGCGGCTGGGGGTGGAGGAGCTGACCTATCCGGTGGTCAAGGCGGCGGCCGAGCGACTGGGCATCCGGCTGGTGCCCCTGCCGGTGGACGAGGACGGGCTGCTTCCGGACGCCGTCGCGACCGCCCACCGGACGGCTCCGCTGCGTGCCGTGTACCTGCAGCCTCGGCTGCAGAACCCGCTCGGGGTGAGCCTGCCGCCCGAGCGGGCGGCGGCGCTCGCGAAGGAGCTGCGGCGGCTCGACCTGCCGGTGGTCGAGGACGCCATCTGGTCCTTCCTCCGGCCGGAGCTGCCGCCGCTGGCCGCGCTCGCGCCGGAGCGCACCGTCCTGGTGGACAGCCTGTCCAAGCGGCTGGCCCCCGGGCTGACCACCGGGTTCGCGGTCGTGCCGGGCGGGCTGCGCGAGCGGGTGGCGGGCGCGCTGCGCTCGGGCGGGTGGACGCCGAGCGGCTTCGCACTGGAGGCCGCGGTGCGCTGGATCGGGGACGGCGGGCTGGCGGCGGTCGAGGCGGCGAAGCGGGCCGACGCGGCGGCCCGGCAGCTGCTGGCGCGCGAGGTGCTGGCGGGGCAGCGGCTGCGGTCCGACCCGCGCTCGTACTACCTGTGGTGGGAGCTGCCGGGGGCCTGGCGGGCGGAGGCCTTCGTCGCGGCGGCTGCGAGCGCCGGGATCTCGCTCACACCCGCGACGGCGTTCGCCGTGGACCCGCGGCGCTCGCCGTCCGCCGTCCGCGTCGGGCTGGCATCGCCACCGCTGCCGGTGCTGGCGCGGGCTCTGGAGACGCTGGCTCGGATCGTGGACGGTGGCGGGCGGGGGGCGGCGCACAGCTGACAGATGACAGATTTCGAAATCTGTCATCTGTCAGCTGTTATCTGTCGCCTGTCAGACGTCAGACGTCAGACGTCAGACGCCAGGCGGTCAGCTGTCGCCTGTCAGCCGCCCGAGCCGCTGTGGCTCCCCCGGGCCGCCGTGTCCGCCGCGCCTCCGGCGCCGACGGCGCGCAGACGGCTCGCGGCAGTAGCGGCGAGCTGGGGGGCGAGGCGGGCGACGTCCCGGGAGCCGACCACCGCGATCAGGCTCGGCAGCACCCAGCGGACCGGCTGCATGCCGCGCAGCCAGGCCTGGGCGTACACGTGGGCGGACCGGCGGGCGATCCCGGCGACGATCCGCTCGACCGCGGGCTCCAGCGGGTACGTCTTGTTCGCCGGCCACGGCAGCCGGGACCGCATCTGCTTCAGCACGGTGTCCTCGTCGGCACCGCGCACCATGTCGGTGTCGGTCCAACTCAGGTAGCCGACACCGACCTTCACCCCCTGGTAGGCGACCTCTGCGCGGATCGAGTGGGCGAAGGCCTCCACCCCGGCCTTGCTGGCGCAGTACGCGCTCATCAGCGGTGCGGGCGTGAGCGCGGCCAGCGAGGCGATCTGCAGCAGGTAGCCGCGGCTCTCGGCGAGCGCGGGCAGGAAGGCCCGGGCGGTGGCGACGCTGCCGAGGAGGTTGACCTCGATGACCCGGCTGAACGCCCGGTGGTCGCTGTCCGCCAGCGGTCCGCCGATGGCGATCCCGGCGTTGGCGACGACGGTGTCGATCCGCCCGTAGTGCTCCTTGATCCGGCGGGCGGTGTCGTCGAGCGCGTCGAGGTCGGTGACGTCCACCTCCCAGCTGGTCGCGTTCGGACTGCACTGGGCGGCGACGGCCTTCAACTCCTCCGGCTCCAGCCCCAGCAGGGCGACCTTGGCCCCGCGCCGGGCGAGCTTGCGGGCCAGCGAGGCGCCGACCCCGCGGGCGGCCCCGGTGACGACGACGACCTGCGCGGACAACGGCGGGATGGCGTTCATGCGACGGCGGTCCTCTCGTCGGTGGAATCGACGGCACTGTCAGCCGTGCCGTCAACGGTGGAGCCGGCGGTGGGGCCGGCCGTGGAGCCGGCGGTGGAGCCGGCCGCTGCGGCCGGAGCGGGAACGGCGGCGACCGGCGTGCCGACCAGGTGCTCGGCGGCCATCCGGTGGATCTCCGCGGCGACCTCCTCCGGGCGCTCCAGCGGCGACATGTGCCCGACCCCGGGCAGCAGCAACAGACCCTGCGGGTCCTTGAGTTCGGCGACCATCCGGTGCGCGTGCACGGGCGGGGTCAGCCGGTCCTCGGTGCCGACCACGACCGCCGTGGGCGCGGCGAGCCGGGCGAGCCCGGCGCGGACGTCCAGCCGGTCGAGCACCGCGGCCCAGTTGGCGCGGACGGCGGTCGGGCAGGCGTGCACGATCCGGGCCGTCGCCTCGACCTGCCCGGCAGGCGAACCCGGGCCCATGGTCGCGTACTTGAGCGCCACCCGACTGACCGGCGAGACCGGTCCGAGCGGCATCCGGGAGCGCAGCAGCTGCCGGTGCAGGAACCGGCGCAGGCCCGGGGAGCGTACACCCGGGGGCAGGACGGTGAGCTCGGCCACCAACTCGCTCGGCCCGGTGGAGATCAGGACGGCGGCGGCGGTGCGCTCGGCCACGTCGGGGCGGCCACCCGCGGCCATGATGGTCATCCCGCCCATGCTGTGCCCGGCCAGTACGGCCCGCTCCCCCGCCGGGACGGTCCGGGCGAGCACGGCGGACAGGTCGTCGGCGAGCGCCCGGGTCGAGTAGCGGGCCCGACTCGGCGGTACCTCGCTGTGCCCGTGACCGCGCTGGTCGTAGGCCACCACCCGGTAGCGGTCGGAGAGTTCGCGGATCACCGGGGCCCAGAAGGCGGTCGAGCAGGTCCAGCCGTGCGACAGCACCACGGTGGGGGCCCCGGGTTGGCCGTGCACCTCGACGTGCAACCGGATGCCGTCCGCCGAGCGTACGCTCAACTCCTCCACCGGCATCGGCGGTTCGTACTCAGCGGGCAGGTGGACGCCGGTCACGCGGAAACCTCCTGGACGGTACGGACGGCGGCCGGTGCGGCGCGCATGATCAGCTCGTACTCGCCGAGGTCCACCTTCCGGGTGGCGCGGCGGAACGAGGTGGTGGAGCCGGGCCAGAGCACGGTGTTCTTGCCGCTCGGGTCGAGGTACCAGCTGAGGCAGCCGCCGGTGGTCCAGACGGTGCGGTCCATCCGGTGCTGCAGTTCGAGGTTCCACTGCCGCTGGGCGCGTGCGGTCGGCTGCATCGCGGCGGCACCGATCGAGCCGAGCGTGGTCAACGCGTCGATCATGTAGTTCAGTTGGGACTCGATCATGAGGATCATCGAGCTGTTGCCGAGACCGGTGTTGGGGCCGATGACGAAGAAGAGGTTCGGGAAGCCGCGCACGGTCGAACCGCGCAGCGCCTCCATGCCGCCCTTCCACTCCTCGGCCAGGCTGGTGCCGTCGACGCCGAACACCCGGGCACCGATGGGCATGTCGGTGACGTGGAACCCGGTGCCGAAGACGATGGCGTCCACCTCGTGCTCGCTGCCGTCGGCCGCGACCAGCGTGGAGCCGCGCACTTCGCGCAGGCCGGAGGCGACGACCTCGGTGTTGGCCGCGGCGAGCGCCGGGTAGTAGGTGTTGCTCAGCAGGATGCGCTTGCAGCCGATCCGGTAGTCCGGGGTGAGCTTGGCGCGCAGCGCAGGGTCGGGGACGCCCTGCGCGATGTGGCGTTCGGCGAGCTGCTGGACGAGGCGCAGCAGTCCGGGACGGCGGACGAAGGCGTCCACCTGGAGCTCGCGCAGAGCGAAGAGGGTGCCGCGGCGGATCTTCGCGGTGACCGGCAGGCGGCCGTGCAGCCACTTCTCCAGCTGGGTGATCTCGCGGTCGCGGCGCGGCAGGACCCAGGCCGGGGTGCGCTGGAAGACGGTCAGCTTGCCGACCCCGGGCTGGATCGACGGGATGATCTGGGCGGCGGAGGCGCCGGTGCCGACCACGGCGACGCGCTTGCCGGTGAGGTCGAAGTCGTGGTCCCAGCGGGAGGAGTGGAACACCTTGCCGGAGAAGCCGCTCAGTCCGGGCAGGTTGGGGATCTGCGGGTCGGCGAGCGGGCCCGCCGCGGAGACGACGGCGTCGGCGGTCCACTGCCCGGCCGAGGTGGTGATCCGCCAGCGGGTCGCGTCGCTCTCCCAACGCGCTTCCAGCACCTCGGTGTTGAAGCGCAGGTGGGGGCGGAGTCCGAAGACGGTGGCGACCTTCTCCAGGTAGGCGCGGATGTCCGGCTGGCCGGAGAAGCTGCGCGGCCAGTCGGGGTTGGGCGCGAAGGAGAAGGAGTAGAGGTGCGAGGGCACGTCGCAGGCGCAGCCGGGGTAGCCGTTGTCGCGCCAGGTGCCGCCGACGGAGTCCGCGCGCTCGAGGACCACGAAGTCGGTGATCCCGGCGCGGCGCAGCCGGACCGCGGCGCCGAGGCCGCCGAAGCCGGAGCCGATCACCGCCACCCGGACGTGCGGGGCGGCCTCGTCCGCCGGGCGGGCGTCCGCCGTGCGGGCCTCGGTCGTGCCGGACGTCGCGGTCGCGCCGGGGCGGGGGCGCTTGCTGCTGGATGCCATGCGGCCTCCTCCTGAGGGTGGGGCGGTGATCATCGCGCTCTCCGGGACCTGCCCGGAACCCTGCCAATCGCGCCAGTAATCACTGGCATGGTTGGCAGGGTAGCCCTTGCTGACACCGGATGGAAGAAGCGCGACAGCCCCGATTCCGGGAGCCATCCGAGCCACCGGACCTATGCTGATCGCCGTGGACAAGGTCAGAGCTGCTGCGGGCGACAGAAAACGCGAGTACCGGGTGGAGGAACTGGCCGAAGCCGCCGGTATCACCACCCGCACCCTGCGCTTCTACCGCGAGCGCAAACTGCTCCAGCCGCCCCGCAAGGAGGGTCGGATCGCCTGGTACGGCGAGGAGCACCTGGCCCGGCTGCGGATGATCGGCGAGCTGCTGGAACGCGGCCACACCCTGGGCGGCATCGCCGAGCTGATCGGCGCCGGCGAGAGCGGACGGGACGTCGCGGACCTGATCGGGCTGGAGGCCGCGATCGTCGCCCCCTGGTCGGACGAGACGCCGGTGCGCCTGGACTGGGAGGAGCTGAAGGCCGCCTTCGGGGACCAGCTCACCGAGGAGAACACCGCCGAGTCGATCGAGCAGGGCTACATCACCGTCGAGGACGACGGGATCACCCACGTCAGCCGCCGCCTGATGGACGCCACCACCGAGCTGGTGGCGGAGGGCGTGCCGCTCTCGGCGGTCCTCGACGCCAGCCGGCGCACCCGGGAGCACGTGGACGCCATCGCCGAGATCTTCATCGAGGTGGTCACCGAGCACGTGCTCAGCGCACTGGCCGCCGACACCCCGCTGCCGCCCGGCGAGGCGGCCCGGCTCACCGAGCGCATCCTGCGGGTGCGGCCGCTGGCGCGGACCGTCGCCGACGCCCAGTTCACCCTCGCGATGGACCGCCGGGTGCACGCCGAGTACGACCAACTCCTGCGCCAGCGACGGGAGAACGGCTCCGAGGCGTAGCGGGCCCGCTGCGGTTCGGGGCCGTAACGCACCCTGCGGTACGAGGCGTAACCGGGTGGCCGTGCGGGCAGGGATTCCCGCGCCCCGCCCGTACGTCGGAGGTTCCGTCGATGCCCAGACCCCTCAGCCGCCGCTCCGCGCTCGCCCTCGCCGCCGGCCTCGCCCCGGGCCTGGCGCTCGCCGCCTGCGGATCCGGCTCCCCCGCTCCGACGGCCGGTTCGTCCGGCAGCGGCTCCATCCGCACCGTCCGGCACGCGCGCGGCGAGAGCACCGTACCGGCGCGGGCGGGTCGGGTGGTGGTGCTGGACACGGACGCGCTGGACTCGGTGGTCACCCTCGGCCTCGCCCCGGTCGGCGCCACCACCGTCAGCGCGGGCGCGCCCTTCCCGAGCTACCTCCCCGCCGAGCGGCTGGCCGGGACCAAGGCGGTCGGGACGATCGGCCAGCCCAGCCTGGAGACGATCGCGGCGCTGCGGCCGGACCTCATCCTCAGCAACCAGGTCCGCGACGACAAGCGGTACGACGAGCTGTCCAAGATCGCGCCGACCGTGCTCTCCAAGACCACCGGGCCGACCTGGAAGGAGAACGTCCGGCTGCACGCCGAGGCGTTGGGCCGCCAGGCCGAGGCCGAGGCGGCGGACGCCGCGTACCGGACCAGGCTGCGGGAGCTGGTCACCGCGCTCGGCGGCCCCGCCAAGGCCGCTGCCACCCGGGTCGAGATGGCCCGCTTCCTGGCGGGCGCGCCGACCAGGCTGTACCTCAACGACACCTTCGTCGGCTCGCTCTTCAAGGACCTCGGGCTCGGCCGGCCCGCCAACCAGGACAAGCCCGGCTTCTCGATGGAGATCAGCCCGGAGCAGGTGGACCAGGCGGCAGCCGACGTCATCTTCTACTCGCTGTACGGGGACGCCGCCAAGTCCGACCAGGGGAGGATCACCGAGGGCGCGCTGTGGAAGAACCTGGACGCCGTCCGCAACGGGCGGGTGTTCCGGGTGGACGACAACCTGTGGATGCTCGGCATCGGGTACACCGGGGCCGGCCTGGTCCTGGACGAGATCCGCAGGGACCTGGTGCCGGGGTGACGGACGAGGGATGGCAGAAGACGGATGACAGCTGACCGACGACAGGTGACAGGTGACAGATGACAGCGAACAGATGTTGAAAACTGTCATCCGTTCGCTGTCACCCGTCGGCTGTCAGCTGGAGGCGCCGCCCCGGGTCGACTACACCCTCACCGAGGCGGGCACAGCCGTGCTCGGCCCGATCCGCGCGCTCGGCGCCTGGGCCGCCGTCCACGGCGACACCGTCCTCGCCGCCCAGGACCGGTACGAGGCGAACCGCCGATCGGTCTGACGCAAAGTCAAATACCGCCCGGATTCCGCCGGATGTCGATGAGCGGCGGGGGTGACGGCGGTCCGCGCACCGTCTCCCCCGCCGCTCACGAGGCCCTACCGGCCGGCACCCACGACCCGGCGGGGCCTCGTTCGGCGTGCCCGCTGGCTCAGTTGACGTTGACCGCCGTCCAGGTGGCGGCGACCGCGTTGTACTCCGCGCTGTCCGCGCCGTACAGGTCCGCCGCCGCGCTGAGGGTGCCCGCACGGGCGCCCGCGTAGTCGGTGGTGGAGGTGAAGTACGTGGTCAGCGCCTTGTACCAGATCTGCGCGGCCTTGTCCCGGCCGATGCCGGCGAGCGTGGAGTTGTCGTAGGTCGGGCTGTTGTAGTCGAACCCGTTGATGCTCTTCGCGCCGCTACCCTCGGCCAGCAGGTAGAAGAAGTGGTTCGCCACGCCGGACGAGAAGTGGACGTCCAGGTTGCCGACGTTGGCATCCCAGTAGTCGGCGGACTGGCCGTCCTTGCTCGGCTGGTCCATGTAGCGCAGCGGGGTGCCGTTGCCGTTCAGGTTGATCAGTTCGCCGATCCAGTAGTTCGGCGGGTTGGAGGGCAGGTTGGCGTGCCACTCGACCATCGTGCCCATGATGTCCGAGGTGGCCTCGTTGAGGCCGCCGGACTCACCCGAGTAGTTCAGGTTGGCGGTCGCGGCGGTGACGCCGTGGGTCATCTCGTGGCCGGCCACGTCGATCTCGGTGAGCGGGGCGGCGTTGCCGCTGCCGTCGCCGTACGACATGCAGAAGCAGTCGTCGCTCCAGAACGCGTTGACGTAGTTGGAGCCGTAGTGCACCCGGCTGAGGGCGCCGACGCCGTCGTTGCGGATGCCGCTGCGGTTGAAGGTGCTCTTGTAGAAGTCCCAGGTGGTGGCGGCGCCGAACTGGGCGTCCACGGCGGCGGATTCACGGTTGGCGGCGGTGCCGTCGCCGAACCGGTTGCTGGTGTTGGCGAACAGCGAGCCGCTGCCCGAGGTTCCGTTCTTCATGTCGGTGGTGGACTGCCCGCCGCGGGTGTCGTCCTTGAGCTGGTACTTCCCGCCGCTCTGCGCGGTGGTCAGCGGGACCTGGCCGACGAAGACGCCGTTGCCGGTGCCGGAGGCGGTCTGCACCTTCTCGTGGGTGGAGAGCACCGCGCCGGTCGCGGCGTCGGTGACCAGGACCTGGCTGCTCGGGGTGCCGTCGGCGCGCACGCCCTCGACGGTGGTGCGGTAGGCGAGACGGGGGCTGCCGTCGGTGGCCCAGACCACCAGCTGGGCCGAGCCGGTCTGGTGGACGTCGGCCAGCGGGGACTGGTCGGCGTCGAGGGTCACCCCGACGTTGGCCTTGACGGCGCCCGTGGCCTGCGCGGCGGCCTGGTCGGCCGGGACCTTCGGGGTCGTGCTCGGCAGGGCGATCCGCGCGGAGACCGCCTTGGAGACCGACTTCACGGCACCGTCAGCCTTCTGGTGGACGACCAGGTCGCCGCCGATCACCGGCAGGCCGGCGTAGGTGCGCTCGAAGCGCAGGTGGCGGGTGCCGTCACGGTCCACCACGGCGTCCTTGGCGACCAGTTGCTCCTTGTCGCCGAGACCGAGCGCCTTGGCGAGCGGGCCGGCCTGGCCGCTCGCCACCGCGAGCGCGGTCGCGTGCTGCTGGGCGGCCTGCGCCTGCAGCGAGGGGGTGGGGGCGGCCTGGGCGGCGGTGCTCACCTGGATCACACCGGTCAGCAGGGCCGTGGCCGAGAGTACGGCGACAGCCGCGAGCTTTCGCTTCACGTACGAGTCCTTCCGGGAAACCGCGTGTGGGCGCGGTCGCGCCGCGTCCCGGGGGCCGGGTCGGCACCTGTGGGGCGGAACGGGCGCTGACGTGCTGAAATCCCGTGCAGTCGAGCGGCTCGCCACCAAGGGGTGGGGGTGGGGGCTACCGCTGGGGGATGACCAGAATCATGACAATGCGACAGGAGAAATGACAGGTCCGCTTCAGGAGTTGGCCAGGTCCCGCCATCAGGTGAAGAACCTTCAAGCGGCTGGGGAATCGGGGCAATTCACCGCATCCCGCAAGCCGTCGCCACTCGGTCCGACTTCGACGACCTGCACCGACAGCCGTCCGCCCGCCGAACGCCGGTCCGGCGGGCGGGCTCGATCGACCGGGGAGCGACTTTTACATCTGTGTAGAAGTCTCCATACGGTTCCTTGACGACCCGGTGGCGGGGTTCCGCCACCCGGAACCCTTGTCCGCCGCCCGGGCGCCTGCTAAAGCCCGGCCGACGGATCTCGGCGGGGCGGCAAGGTCCGCCGACAAGATCCGCCGACAAGGTCCGCCGGACAGGCACGCGCCACCGCTACTGGAACCGCCACTCCTGGCTCGTGTTGCCCTGGGTGCAGGCGACCATGGTGACCGCGTTGCCCGGGCCGTTGCTGGTCATGCAGATCGAGTTCATGTAGTCGGCCAGCGTGTACGAACCCGCGGTGGAGCCGTTGCGGACGGTCCAACTGGTGAGGTAGCTGAACCCGGTGGTGGCCACGACCTTCCCGTCCGAGGTCTGGACGAGTGCCGGTCCGCCGTTGTTGCAGGCGTTGAAATGGATCCACGAACCGGGGTCGGTGGAACGCACCCAGCCGTACTGCGAGGCGCCGCCGAGCACGATCGGGTTGTCGCCGTTCAGGCTGTCATTGCGCAGCCCGATCGGGCGGTTGTCCCTCACGTTGACGATGGTGGTCCAGCTGCTGCCACCGCAGGAGGCGGGACGGCTGGGGCTCTGCGGCGCCGGGGTGGACCCCCCGGCCGGGGTCTGGGCCGGCGGCTGCGGGTTCTGATTGGCGGGTGGGGCCGGCGGGTTGCCGCCGGCGGCGCCTCCGGGCTGGTTCGCCTGGCCGCCCGTGGACCCGCCGGTGGACGTGCCGCCGCCGGAGGTCGTACCCGCACCGCCGGTTCGGGCGCCGCCCGCAGTGCCCCCGCCCGCACCGCCACCGGTACCGCCCGGGGCCGGCTGCTCGGGGTTCGGGGTGGCCGCCGGGGTGTCGGTCGGCGGCGGGGTGACGGGCGCGGTGGTGGTCGCGGCCACCGGGGTGCCTCCGGCCGGGCTCGCGGGGACGGTGACCACCACGGTCGGCCGGGCGGCGGGCGGCACGACCGCGTCGGAGCCGCCGGGGCTGCGGTCGATCAGCAGGGCGGTCGCGGTGCCCGCCGAGATGACGACGGGGATGATCACGGGCACCAGCAGGCCGCGCCGCGACCGGCGCCGGCCGGGCTCGGTCTGCGCCTGCGGTCGCACCTTCGCGACCTCGTCGTCGGGCGAGGGGGTGTCGACCACGGCGGGAACGACCACGGCGGCGGCCTTGGCCGCACCGCCCTTGGCTTCCTGCCCCTTGGCTTTCGCCCCTTCGGCTTCCGCCTCCTCGGCCGCTGAGTCCGTGCCGGGCCGGAGGGCGATCGTCCGGCTGTCGGCCGCCCCGGACTTCCCCCCGCCCGCGCCCTCGGAACCCGCGCCCTCGGGACCCGTGCCCGCCTCGGAACCCGCGCCCGCCTCGGAACCTGCGCCCGCCTCGGCGCCCTCGAGCGCCGCGCGGGCGGCGGCCGCCATCTCGGCGGCGTCCGCGAACCGGTCCTCGGGCTTGGCCAGCGCCCTGGCGACCAGCGCCCGGACGGCCGCCGGGAAGGTCTCCGGCAGCTCCGGCACCGGCTGGTTGACGTGCTTGAGCGCGATCTGCAGCGGTCCGTCGCCGGAGTACGGCGGTTGGCCGACCAGCAGTTCGTAGCAGACCACGCCGATCGAGTAGAGGTCGGTGGCCGGTCCGAGGGTCGAACCCTCGGCCTGCTCCGGGGACATGTAGAGCGCGGTGCCGATGATCGCGAACGGGGCGGTGAGCTTGGTGCTGGCGATCGCCCGGGCGATGCCGAAGTCGGTGATGGCCACCCGGCCGTCGGTGCGCACCATCAGGTTGGAGGGCTTGATGTCCCGGTGCACGATGTCCCGCCGGTGCGCGGCGTGCAGCGCGTCCAGGGCGCCGGCCACCAGGGCGAGGGCGCGCTCGGCGGTCATCGGGCCGGTCTCTTCGAGCACCCGGTCCAGCGGGCGGCCGTCGATCAGCTCCATGACGATGTAGGCGCAGCGCTCACCGCCGTCCGCGCCGCCGCTCTCGCCGTCCGCGCCGCCGCTTTCGCCGTAGTCGTGGACGTCCACCACGCCGGGGTGGTCGACCGCGGCGACCAGCTGGGCCTCCCGGCGGAACCGCTGGGTGGCGGTGTCGTCCTCGAACAGCTCCGAGCGCAGGATCTTGACCGCCACCTGCCGCGCCAGCACGGTGTCCTCAGCCCGCCAGACCGAGCCCATCGCCCCGCCGCCGATCCGCTCGACCAGCCTGTACCGTCCGCCGAGCACGGTGCCCGCCCCGCTCATACCCCGGTCCCCCCGGTGTGTCGTGACCCTCCCCGACGGGTCGTCGGCACACAGTGTGCCAGAGCGTGTCACAACCTCAGCCGCCCGGACGCGCAAAGGAATTGAGCACAACTGTCAGGTTTCCCGGAGGTATCGGGCGTGGTCGGACACCTCCAGGGCGGCCGCGATGACGGCCCTCGGCCGGTCGGTATGGATGGCGTGCCCTGCGCCGCACACCACGACGTGCGTTCCCCTGGTCGCACGGGAGGCGATCTGCGACTGCAGGGCCGTCCAGCGGGAGCGCATCGCCCGGGGCAGCCCCTCGGTCGCGCTCAGGACGGCGACCGGCACCTCGGGCAGCCGCGCGGCGGAGCGGCGCCGCCGGATCTCGGGGGCGACGACGGTCGTCAGCCGGTTCTCGGCCAGGACGGTCCACCGCTGGTGGTGGTGCGCGACCACGGCCGCCTCGCCCCGGGCGAGCGGATCCGCCGCTCCGGGTGACGAACTGGCGTGCGCCGCGGCCCCCGACGCCGACGCGATCAGCGCCGTACGGAGCAGCCACAGCCGGTTCAGCATGGCTTCGGCGGCGCGGACGGCGGCCGGCTGGAACTCCTCGTGCGCCGGGTCCACCAGGACGAGTCCTGTCACCAAGTCCGGCCGCTGCCAGGCGAGGAGTTGGGCCAGCTGCCCGCCCCAGCTGTGGCCGACCAGGACGACCGGTCCGGCTTCCAGACGGCTCACCAGGGCGGCGAGGTCCTCGACTTGGCCGTCCAACGTCGGCCCGGCGGCCCGGCCGGTGTCGCCGTCGGGATCGCTGGCGCCGAGTCCGGCCCGGTCGTACGCCACCACCCGTCCGTGCCGGGCGAGTTCGGGCAGTACGGGGGTCCAGCTGAGCGACGAGGTGCCGCAGCCCGCGATCAGGACCACCGGCGCGGCGCCGCCCTCCCCCGCTTCCACCCAGCGCAACGCCCGTCCGTCGCGGTCGAGTTCGCCCGCGCGCACTCCGCCGGGCGTGCACTCGGCGAATGCCCGGGCGATGGCTTCCTGGACACTCCGCAGTCCCGGCTCGGTCTGCTTCCCCCGCTTGCCTTGCATGGTGTGCACGTACAGCCCCCTGGATCCGCTCGGCCCCGTTCCCCCGATGCCCCTCGCGACGCGGCCCGACTCCCCTTCAGGCTACCGACGTTGTCCGCCCCGCCACTCCTGCGTCCGAATTCCTGTCGTCCGGACGATGAACCGGAGAACAACAGATCGGACGCGGACCCTGCCGCCGGCGGGCCGCTCCGCCCCGCGATGCCGTTCGGACGCGCGGGTCAGAGCCGCCGCCGCCGTTCCTCGTCGGAGGTCCGCGGGCAGGTCAGGCAGGCAACGGCCGCGGGCTTGACGGCGTAGTAGAGACAGCAGCCGAGCCGGGTGCGGGTGTGGTGGGCGCGCCCGTCGGGCGTGTGCAGGCGGCGGAAGTCGGCGGCGCCCGGGAGCGGCTGGGTGCCACCGGGCAGGACGGCCCCGGCGGCGGCGACGGCGGCGTCCTCCTCCGCGGCGGCGACGGCCGGGTCCCGCTCGCCGAGCATCCGGCCGAGGTACCAGACGGCGGAGGCGAGGTCGTCCGTCACCATGCCCCAGAGTGCGCGGTCGTGGCGCCGGGTGGGTGCCGCGAACGCCGCCAGCACCGGCTCGATGTGCGCGACGACGGCCGCCCGCAGCTCGGCGCGGAGCTCGTCGTCGCCGGGGAGCGTCACGTGCCCGCGCGGGCGCAGCGCGAGCGCTCCGGTGGGGGCGTGCAGCCAGAGGTCGGCGGGATCGACGGCGGGGACCCGCCGGGCGAGGTGCCAGGGGCCGGCCACGATCAGGCAGGCCGACCAGACGTAGTGGTGCAGCAGCCGGGAGGCGGTGACGTGCGGTCGCGGGGCGCGGCCGTGCTCGGCGGCGATGCGGGCCTCCTCGCCGGCCAGCGCGGCGGCCAGGGCCCGTTCGTCGGTGGCGAGTTCGGCTCCGGAGTACCAGCCCTCGGCGGCGGACGGCGCCGGCTCGTCGGCGTCGAGCAGGCGCAGCTCCAGCACCGGACACAGTTCCAGCAGGCGCCGGTAGTCGCCGACCAGGGCGGATGAGGCCGCGAACGGCAGGGCACCGCGAGGCACGACGGACAGGGGTGTTCCGGGAACCATCGACACTCCCGAGATCGATTCCATAAGATCGATTAAGGTGAGGCTCACCTTACAATGACTCATGCCGCCCGGCGACCAACCGCCTCGACCGGCCCGAGCGGCCCAACCGGCCCAACCGGTCCAATCACCTCAATCGGTCCAATCGCCCCTACCGCCCCAAGCGGCCCAACCGCCCCAAGCAGCTCAACCTTGACGAAGTTAGGTAAACCTAACCTAAGATGTCGTCTCGTGCTGAGAACCGATCCGCCGGCCCCCACAGCCCCGGCGCTGCCTCGCACCTCGGCGGTCCGGCGGCCTCTGCTGCTGGTCGCCGGTGTGGGCGCGCTCGCGCTGTGTGCGGCCCTGAGCCTCGCCCTGGGCTCCCGCTCCGTCCCGCTGTCCACCGTCGTCGACGCCCTCACCGGCGCCGCCCACGGCGGTGACGCCGATGTCGTGACGGGCCTTCGGGTCCCGCGCACGCTCATCGGACTGGCCGTCGGGGCCGCGCTCGGCGTCGCCGGAGGGGTGGCCCAGGGCGTCACCCGCAACCCGCTGGCCTCCCCGATCACGCTCGGCATCAACGCAGGTGCCAGCCTCGCCGTGGTCGCCGCGATCTACACGCTGGGCCTCTCCCGCCCAATGGAGTACGTCTGGTTCGCCCTCGCCGGAGCGGCCGTCGCCGCCGTCTCCGCGTACGCGATGTCCCGGCGCGGCGGGGAGCTGGACCCGGTCCGGCTCGCGCTCGGCGGCACCGTGCTCACCGTGGTGCTGACCTCCTGGACCTCGGCGCTGATGCTGGCCAGTCACCGCACGCTGGATGAGGCCCGGTTCTGGCTGGCCGGCTCGATCGGCGGGCGGCACCTGGACACCCTCACCCCCGTCCTGCCCTTCCTCGCGCTCGGCATGGTCGGCGCCCTCGCCATCTCGCCCGCGCTCAACGCGCTGGCGCTCGGCGACGAGACCGCCCAGTCGCTGGGCGTGCCGGTGGCCCGGATCCGGGTGGCCGGCGGGCTCGCCGTCGTCCTGCTCGCGGGCAGCGCGGTGGCCGTCGCCGGACCGGTGGCGTTCATCGGACTGGCAGCCCCGCACCTGGTCCGCCCGCTGCTCGGCAACGACCACCGCTGGCTGCTGCCCGGCTGCCTGATCGCCGGTCCGCTGCTGCTGCTCACCGCCGACGTGCTCGGCCGCCTGGTGGTCCGCCCCTCCGAGATCGAGGTCGGCATCGTCACCGCGTTCCTCGGCGCACCGCTGCTCGCGGTGCTGGCCCGGAAGGTGGCCAGGTGACCGCCCTCACCCTCCCCACGCGGGCCCTCACCCGCCATCGGACCCGTACCGCCCTCTGGTCGCTGGTCGCCGCCGCGCTGCTGGTGCTGCTGACCGGGATCGCGCTCGGCACCGGGCAGCTCGACATCCCCGTCTGGGACGCACTGCGCGCGCTCTGCGGACAGGGCGAGCCCGGCAACGTCCTGGTGGTGCAGCAGTTCCGCGCGCCCCGCGTCGTCTCCGCGCTGATCGCGGGCGCCGGGCTGGCGATGGCCGGCTCGATGCTGCAGCGGCTGTTCCGCAACCCGCTGGCCGCGCCGGACACCATCGGCATCACCGGCGGCGCCTCCTTCGGCGCGGTCCTGATGCTCGCCACCGGCGCCTCCCAGCAGCTGATCCCGCTGGCCGCGGTCGGCGGCGGGCTGCTCGCGGCGCTGCTGCTCGGCGGCCTCGCCTGGCGCTCCAAGCTGGCCGTCACCCGGCTGGTGCTGGTCGGCCTGGCGGTGCAGCAGGGTCTGGCCGCCGCCGTGAACCTGATGATCGTACGGTTCCCGGCCGAGCTGGCCTCCTCGGCGCTGCAGTGGACCACCGGCTCGCTCTACGGCCGCAACTGGACCGAGGTGTGGATCGGCGGCACCGCCATCGCGCTCACCGCCACCGCCGTGCTGCTCTGCCAGCGGCGGGTCGCCGTGCTCGACCTCGGCGACGACTCGGCCGGCGGCCTCGGCCTCAACCCCGCCCGCGACCGGCTCTGGCTGCTGCTGCTCACCATCACCCTCGCCTCGCTGGCCGCCGCCCTCACCGGACCGGTCGCCTTCGTCGCCCTCGCCGTCCCGCACCTGGTCCGGCTGCTCGCCGGGCCGCCCACCCTCGGCACACTCGGGCTCACCGCGCTCACCGGCGCCGTGCTGCTGCTCTCCGCCGACCTCCTGGTGCTCCACGTGATCCCCGTCCACGGCCTGCCGGTCGGTGCCGTCACCGCCACCCTCGGCGCGCCCTGGCTCCTGGTGCTGATGATCCGCCAGGGCCGGCTTCCCCAGAGGAGCAACTGATGACCTCCGTCCGGACCCCCACCGGAAGCCCGACCAGCCCCGGCGCGACCTCCGGCGCGGCCGCGAACCGGCTCGCCGCCCGGGGCCTCGGCCTGCGCTACGGCGACCGGACCATCGTCGAGGCGCTCGACCTCGAGCTGCCCGGCAACGCCGTCACCGCGATCGTCGGGCCGAACGCCTGCGGCAAGTCGACCCTGCTGCGCGGGCTGGTCCGGCTGCTCGACCCGGCCACCGGGACCGTCACCCTGGACGGCGCGGACATCCACCGGATGCCCGCCCGGGCACTCGCCAAGCGGATGGGCCTGCTGCCGCAGCAGCCGGTCACCCCGGAGGCGGTCACCGTCGAAGCGCTGGTACGGCTCGGACGCTACCCGCACCAGCGGATGCTCAGCCCGTGGTCCAAGGCCGACCAGGCAGCCGTCGAGGAGGCGCTGGCGCGCACCGGCACCGCCGAGCTGCGCGACCGGCAGGTCGACCGGCTCTCCGGCGGGCAGCGCCAGCGGGTCTGGATCGCGCTCGCGCTCGCCCAGGAGACCGACCTGCTGCTGCTCGACGAGCCGACCACCTTCCTGGACCTGCGCCACCAGCTCGACGTGCTCGATCTGGTGGCCGACCTGCACGCCGAGGCCGGACGCACCGTCGTCATGGTGCTGCACGACCTCGGGCAGGCCGCCCGGTACGCCGACCACCTGGTGGTGCTCAAGGACGGACGGCTCGCGGCCGCCGGTCCGCCGTCGGAGGTGCTGACGGCGGAGCTGGTGGAGGCCGTCTTCCAGGTGCCGTGCCAGGTCGTGCCCGATCCGGAGACCGGCACGCCGCTGGTCGTGCCGCGGGCGCGGGTGCGCGGCTCCGGAGCCTCGGCCTCCCCCGCTGCTTCGCCTGCCGCCGCGGCCTCCACTGCCTCCGCGGCCTCCGCTGGGCTCTGAACTTCCCTTTCCCGTCCCCCTGTTCGACCCGACCCAAGGAACCCCCGATGAACCGCCGACTCCCCGTCGCCGTCCTCGCCGTCGCCCTCTCGACCACCCTGCTCGCCGCCTGCGGCAGCAGTGGGGACGGTGCCACGTCGGGCGGCGACTCCGCGTCCTCCGCCTCGGCCGGCACCGCCGCCGGATTCCCGCGCAGCGTCAAGCACGCCGCCGGCACGGCCGAGCTCAAGAGCCGGCCGAAGCGCGTCGTGGTCCTGGACAGCGGCGAGCTGGACGACGTCACGCTGCTCGGCATCACGCCGGTCGGCGCGGTGTCCCCGCACATGAAGACCGAGGGCGGGTTCCCGAACTACCTCAAGGACAAGATCAAGGACACCAAGGACGTCGGCCCGATGAACGAGCCGAACCTGGAGCTGATCGCCTCCCTCAAGCCCGACCTGATCCTCTCCTCCAAGGTCCGGCACGCCAAGGTGTACTCCCAGCTGAACGCGATCGCCCCGACCGTGCTGGCCGAGACCACCGGGTTCCCCTGGAAGGACAACCTGGCGCTGTACGCCCAGGCGCTCGGCAAGGAGGACGAGGCGAAGAAGGCCCTCGCCGACTACGAGGCGCGGGCGAAGAAGCTCGGCGAGGAGATCAAGGCCAAGTACAACGGCACCATGCCGACCGCGTCGGTGGTCCGCTTCGTGGCCGGCCCGACCCGCCTGTACGCCAAGTCCTCCTACAGCGGCGTGGTGCTCAAGGACGTCGGCCTGACCCGCCCCGCCTCGCAGGACGTGGACCAGAACATCCTCGAGGTCAGCGCCGAGCAGATCAACCAGGCCGACGCCGACCTGGTCTTCGTCACCACCGCGGACGACCCGAGCAAGACCAAGGAGAGCGAGGTCCAGCAGACCCCGGTCTGGCAGGGCCTGAACGCCGTGAAGAACAACAAGGTGTTCAACGTCCCGGACGAGACCTGGATGTCCGGCATCGGCGTCCAGGCCGCCGACGCGATGCTCGTCGACATCGCCAAGGCCACGGGCGTGGACGCGCCCAAGTAGTCGTCCCGCGAACGCCGGTGAACGGCTGACAGCCGACGGCCGACCGCCGGCAGTCGCCGGATGACAGATGACAGATGACAGCTTTCGAATTCTGTCAGCTGTCATCCGTTCCCCCACCCTCTCCCATCGCCCCCGCCCCCGCCCGCCCCCGAGGACCCCCCCATGCGGCTCTACCTGCTCGCCCTGAACCCCACCGACTCGGTGACCGACGGCTTCCTGCCCGCCGCCGCCCGACTCGGGCTCGACGTCACCGTCCTGACCGACCACGCCGAACCCCACCGGCTGGCCTACGCCGCGCTCCCCTTCGCCGCGCCCGAGGTCCTGGAGTGCGACGTCCGCGACTTCCGCGCCGTCGTCAGCCTGATCTCGCGTCGCGGCCTCGCCTCGCCGGAGCACGCACCCGACGCGGTGTTCAGCAACAGCGACCACCTGCAGACCCAGACCGCCCTGGCCGCCGAGTACTTCGGCCTCCCGGCCAAGGACTGGAAGGCCGCGCTACGCGCCAAGGACAAGGGCCAGCTGCGCCGCCACCTCACGCTGACCGGCCAGGACACGGTGTGGTCCGCCGAGTTGGCCCCCGGACAGGACCCGGCCGAGCTGGACCCGCCGTTCCCCTGCGTGGTCAAGCCGCGCGAGGGGGTGGCCAGCGAGGACGTCACTCTGGTCACCGACGCCGCCGAACTCGCCCAGCGCTGCAAGGAGATCCAGCACCGCAGGGCCGACGCCACCCTGGTGGTAGAGGAGTTCCTGGACGGGCAGCTGTACACCCTGGAGACCCTCGGCGACGGCCGCCGCCGACACGTCCTCGGCGGATTCCGCACCCGGCTCTCCCCGCCGCCGGACTTCATCGAGGAGCTGCTCACCTTCGTCCCAGCCCACCCGCAGCCCGTGGTCGAGCAGGTGATCGCCCAACTCGACGCACTCGGCGTCGGGTTCGGCATCTGCCACACGGAGTTTGTGCTCCAGCCGGACGGTCGCGCCCGCATCATCGAGGTCAACTACCGTGCCATCGGCGACCAGTGCGACCTGATGCTCGCCGAGATCCTCGACATCCCCCTGTTCGAGCTCGTCCTCGGCGTCCACCTGGGCCGCGAGCTGCCCGCCGACCTGACCGAACGGTGCGCCTCCACCCCACGTCGGGCCCGCAACGAGCTGATCTGCGCCGACCGCGCTGGCATCCTCACCGCCGCCCCGGGCGCCTACGACGAGGACCGCGACGGCGTCAGGCTCGCCTACCGCCCGCTGCGCCCGCTCGGCGAACGCCACGAGCACTACCGCACCAACCGGGACTACCTGGGCGTCATCTGGGCCGTCGGCACCGACCAGGGTGCAGTGGACGCCGCCGTCGCCCGCTTCCTCGCGGCCAACCGCTGGGAAATCACCCCGTGACCACCTCCGGAGACCGCCCCGCATCCGTCCAGGCCCACCCCGCGGCCGCCACCACCGTCGCCGATCGACTCACCCTGCGGGTGCTCTCCTCCCTGCTGCGCGAGGACGTCCTCGGGCTGCGCACCCGCGGCACCGTGGAGGACCGCCCGGACGGCCCCTGGCTGACCGTCGCCGAGGCGCGGCTCGCCCTGCCGGTGGCCCCGGAGGGCTTCCAGTGCGAGTACGCCGCCCGGCTGCCGCTGCTGGAGCTCGACGGGCGCCGCCTCACCGGCCCGGTCACCGTCGTCTCGGCCCTCGCCGAGCCGGCCGAGGCCGAGGACCGGCCCGGCTGGGCGGCCTTCGCCGAGGAATGCCGGCAGACCCTCGCCACCATGGAGCTGCACGAGCACGCCCGCGCCGAGGTGCACGAGCGGCTGACCGACCTGTACGGCGCCGATCCGGCCGACTGGACCGGCCCCGCCGCCGCACTCGGCTACGACACCCTCGCCGCCTACCTCGACCACCCGGTCTACCCGACCGCACGCGGCCGCTCCGGCCTCACCGAGCCCCAACTGCGCTCCTATGCACCAGAGTTCCACCCGGCCTTCGAGCTGCGCTGGCTCGCCGTGCCGGCCGGGGAACTGACCGTCCACGGCGAGCAGCCGCTGCCGAGCTGGTGGCCCACCCCGGCCTGGCTCGGCATCGCCGACCGGTGCCCGGGCGACGGCTGGACCACCCTGCCGGTCCACCCGCTCACCGTCGGCGCGCCGCTGGACGAGGCGCTGGCCGCCACCGGTCTGGCCGGGCGCGCGGTGCTCGCCGAGCGGCCGTACCTGACCGTCGTGCCGACCCTGTCCATGCGCACCGTCGCCGTCGCCGACGACCCCACCTGCCACCTCAAACTCCCGCTCGCCACCGCCACCCTGGGCCGTCTCAACCGCCGCACCATCAAGCCCGGCACGCTGCGCGACGGCGCGGCCGGCCAGCGGTTGATCGAGGCCGTGCTGGAGCGCGAGCTGCGGTTCGCCGAGCGGATCCTGCACGCCGACGAGCAGACCTGGGCGCACGCCGGGCACGAGCTGCTGGCCGTCCTGCTGCGCCGCTACCCGGCCGGGCTGGAGCAGGCGTCGACCGTCCCGCTGGCCGCCCTGCTGGCCCAGGCGCCCGACGGCCGCCCGGTCGTCGGCCACCTCGCCGACCGCTACCACGGCGGGGACGTCCTGGCCTGCTACGACGCCCTGCTGGAGCTGCTGCTGGACTGGCAGGCCACGCTGTTCGGCTACGGAATCGCCCTGGAGTCGCACCAGCAGAACACCTCGCTGGTCCTCGACCGGGACGGCCTGCGGCTGCTCTACAAGGACGACGACGGCCCGCGGGTGCACACCGCCCGGATGACCGCCACGCTCGGCGAACTCGCCCCGGCCGTCGAGGACTTCGACGACGCTCGGATCTTCGGCGACGACGACCGGGCCCTCGTCGACCTCTTCGCCACCATCACCGGCCACCTGTGCACCGGCGCACTCGCCTTCGGCCTCGCCGACCATGGATTGGCCGAACTCCCGGACGCCCTCGCCCTGTTGCGCAAGCGCACGGCGGAGGCCGTGGAACGGCTCGGCCCGGTCGGCGAGCCGCTGCGCGCGGCGCTGCTGGACGCCGAGCGCCTGCCGGTCAAGGCCATGGTCACCGCCGGGACGCTGCTCAGCAAGCAGCGCTCGGGCGCCGCGGACATCAACAAGCACTACACCAGCGGACCCAACTACCTGCGCGACCACCCGGCCGACCGGCTCGCCGACCGGCTCGCCGACCGGCTCCCCGAGCAGCTCCCCGAGCGGCTGCCAGACCGACTGCCCGGATCCGTCACCGACGCGACACCCGCAGACGGGACCGCCCGATGACCGTGGAGACCCTGCCGCAGCAGTCGTCGCCCGCAGCCGCGCACCCCGGCGGGCTCGGCAGACGCCAGGTGCACGCCGTCGCGGCCTGCTACTTCGTCGCCTCCTTCGCCGCGCTCGGCCTGCCGCCGTACCTGACCGCGATCCTGCCCGCGCTCGGCGACCCGCAGGCCCGGTGGGCCGGCGTGCTGTACATCGTGCCGACGGTGTTCAGCGGGCTCGGTGCGCCGCTGTGGGGCCGACTGGCCGACCGCTTCGGCCGCAAGCGACTGCTGCTGCGCGCCCAACTCGGGCTCACCGTCTCCTTCCTGCTCGCCGGAGCCGCCGACAGCCTGCCCGCCTTCACACTGGCACTGGTCTTCCAGGGCTTCCTCGGCGGCACCTTCGCCGCCACCAACGGCTACCTGGCCGCCGCGCTCGACGGGTCCCGGCTCTCCCGTGCGCTCACCCTGATGCAGGGCAGCGCGCGGGCGGCCCTGGTGGCCGCGCCGATCCTGGTCGGGGCGCTCTCTCCCTGGATCGACCCGCACCGCCAGTACCTGGTGATGGCCGTACTCCCGCTCGCGGCAGCGGTGTTTTTCTCACTGCTGCCCGAACCGGAGTGCCCCGAGGCCCCGGTGGCGACCGCGGGACCGGTCCCAGGGCGGACCACCACGGCGCCGCTCCTGACGCTCTACGTCTTCGAGTTCGCCTTCGTCTTCGCGACGGTGATCTCCTTCCCGTACCTCATCGCCCTCGCCGAGCAACGCCTGCCCGGTGTGGACGGCACCACCACCGGTGCGCTGTTCGCCCTGCCGCACCTGTGCTACCTGGTGTTCGCCGCCCGTACCCACACGGCGTTCAACTCCCGCCCGCACACCGGCATGGCGCTCGGCTTCGGCCTCGTTGCGCTCGGTCTGGCCGGACACGCCGTCGCGTACTCACTGCCCGTGTTCATCGCCGTCCGGCTGCTGCTCGGCGCCGGGCTCACCCTGGGCCTCGTCTGCCTCGCCGTACTCGCCGCCGGGGCCGCCAAGGGCCGCCCGCCCGGCCGGATGTTCGGCACCCTCGAACTCGTCTCCAAGGGTGGCGCCGTCGCCGCCGGCGCCGTCGCCGCGCTGGCCAACGGGCGGTTCGGTGCCGCTGCCCCCGTGGTGGCCGGAACCGCCGCCGCCCTGCTGGCCGCCGTCGCGGCCACCGCACTCACCTCCCCGCCCCTCCGCCAGCGCTGGAGTCGCCGATGACCACCGAGCAGATGACCGCCACCAAGCAGATGACCGCCGCCGATCGGACGACCACCGCCGAGCGGACGACCACCGCCGATCGGACCACCACCGGGCACACGAACTCCGGTGGACCGACGAACGCCGAACTACCCACCGCCGACGAGGCGGTGGCCCACACCCTGCTGAACTGCCTGCTGCGCGAGGTCTCCGCGCCCGAGCACCAGACCGCCGCCGACGACGGCCGCCTGCTGCTGCGCCTGCCCCGGCGCGGCGCTCTGCTGCGGGTCGCCCTGCGCCGCACCTCGCTGCTCGGCGCGCACCGCTTCACCGGACCGGTGGAGATCGAACGGGGCCGCGACTGGGAGGAGTTGGGCTGGCGGGAGCTCGCCGAGTACGTCCAGGACGAACTGGAACTGCGCACCGGCACGGTCAACGAGGAGTTCCTCGACCAGGTGGCCTCCAGCCACCAGGGCGTCCACCAGGGCCTGGACCACCGCCCGGCCCCCGGCACCGAGCGTTACCTGGAGTCCGAGCAGGCCCTGCTGTACGGGCACCGCTTCCACCCGGCCCCCAAGTCCCGCTCCGCCGAGCGCGGCGACTGGCGCAGGTACGCCCCGGAGTCCCGCGCGGCCTTCCCGCTGCGCCACCTCGCCGTCCGGGCCGAGCTGCTGGCCGAGGAGTCGCTGGACGGGAGCGTCAGCGAGCTGCTGGACGGCCTCGGCGAGGTGCCGGACGGCTACCGACTGCTGCCCGTCCACCCCTGGCAGTACCAACTCATCGGCGACCAGCCGCTGTTGCGCGCCGCCCTGGCCCGGGGAGACGTCCTCGACCTCGGCCCGCGCGGCGAGCGGTTCACCGCCACCGCCTCGGTACGCACCCTGCACGGCGCCGACGCCTTCCTGAAGTTCAGCCTGAACGTCCGCATCACCAACTGCCTGCGCAAGAACGCCGCTTACGAGCTCACCGGCGCGGTCGCGCTCACCCGGCTGCTCGCCCCGGCGCTCAGTGACCTCGCCCGGCGCTTCCCCGACGCGGCGATGCTGCGCGAACCGGCCTTCCGCACCCTCGCCCTCCCCGGTGCCGACGGCCGGCCCGACCGGGCACTGTACGAGGGCTTCGGCCTGATCGTCCGCGAGGGCTTCGGCGGTGTGCTGCGGCACGGCGTCACCCCGCTGCTCGCCGCCGCCGTCGCCGACGAGCACCCGACCAGCTCAGCGCACATCTCCCGGCTGTTGGAGGGGAGTTGTGGCACGAGTTCGGCCGCGGCCTCGGACCACGGGCCGGACGGCGCGAAGGCACTCGAGTGGTGGCGCGCCTACCTGCGCCTGCTCCTCCCCCCGGTCCTCGCCGCCTACTTCGACCACGGCGTGGTGCTGGAGCCGCACCTGCAGAACGTGCTCATCGGCGTGGACGCCAGCGGGCACCCCGTCCAGGTGCTCTTCCGCGACCTGGAGGGCACCAAGCTCGTCCCCGAACAGAACGCCGACCTCCTCGCCGCCCTCCCGCCCGAGGTCGCCGGCCCGATGACGTACGACGCCGAGCGCGGCTGGGACCGGGTGGTCTACTGCCTGCTGGTCAACCACGTCTCCGAACTGCTCGCCGCCCTCGCCGACCGCCACCCCGAGCTGGAGTGCGCGCTCTGGCAGGCCGTACGGGACACCCTGGAGGAGTACGCCGCCGCCCACGGCTGCCCGCCCCGGCTGCGCGCACTGCTCGCCGGCGTCCCGCTGCCCGCCAAGGCCAACCTGCTGACCCGCTGGGAGCGCAAGGCCGACCGCGAGGCCGGGTACGTCCGACTGCCCTCCCCACTGGCCGGCTCCGTCCTCGCCGAAGCCGCCCGCATGCCCGCCCGAATGCCCGCCCGCCTTCCCGCCGGGAGCACCGCCCGATGACCGACACCGACCGCGACTCCGAGACCGTCCGCGGCTCCGAGACCGACCCCGGCTCCGAGACCGACCGCATCGCCGAAGCGGTCCGCAGCCACGTCGCCGCCCTCGCGCCCGACGAACTCCCCGCCTACGTCTACGACGTGCCCGCGCTACGCGCGCACGCCGCCGCCGTCCGGGCCGCACTGCCCGAGCGGGTCGAGCTGTACTACGCCGCCAAGGCCAACCCGGACGCGCCGCTGCTGACCGCGCTGCGCGACGCGGTCGACGGCTACGAGGTGTCCAGCGGCGGCGAGTTGGCGCATGTCCGGGCGGCCGTACCGGACGCCCCACTGGCCTTCGGCGGACCGGGCAAGACCCCGGCCGAGATCGCCGCAGCGGTGGAGTCCGGGGTGCACCGCTGGCACGTCGAGAGCGAGCAGGAGCTGCACCGGCTCGCCGCCGCGCTCGTGGACCGCCCGGATGCGGTCGTGGACGTGCTGCTGCGGGTCAACCTGGCGGTCACCACGGACGCCCTCGACGCGGTGCCACTCGCGATGGGCGGACGGCCCACGCCGTTCGGACTGGACCCGGAGCAGGCCGAGGACTGCGTCCGGCTGCTCACCGGCGGCGGACCGCTGGGGCGGCGGCTGCGCCTGCGCGGGGTGCACGCCCACCTGGCGAGCGGGCTCGCGGCGGCGTCGCAGCTGTCGGTCGCGACGCAGATCGTCACCTGGTCGGCCGCGCTCGCCGAACGCCACGGCCTCCCGCTGGCGGAGGTCAACATCGGCGGCGGGATGGCCGTGGACTACGAGGACCCGGCGGCCCGCTTCGACTGGACGGCCTTCGGCGAGGGCCTGGCGAAGCTGCTCGACGCCCATCCAGGACTCACCCTGCGGATCGAGCCGGGCCGTGCACTGACCGCCTACTGCGGCTGGTACGCGACCGAGGTGCTGGACGTGAAACAGAGCCACGGCGAGGACTTCGCAGTGGTCCGCGGCGGTACCCACCACCTGCGCACCCCGGCGACCCGGGGGCACTCCCAGCCCTTCGCGGTGCTCCCGGTGGACACCTGGCCGCACCCGTGGCCGCGCCCCGCCGTGACCACCGGTCGCGCCACCCTGTCCGGACAGCTCTGCACCCCGAAGGACGTCCTCGCCCGCGCGGCCGACGGCGCGGTCGGTCTGCGGGCAGCGGACCGCGTGCTGTTCGCGATGGCGGGCGCGTACGGGTGGAACATCTCGCACCACGAGTTCCTGATGCACCCTCGCCCGGGCTTCCACTACCTGGGCGAGTGACGGACGGCAGCGAACAGATGACAGCTGACAGCTTTCAAAATCTGTCATCTGTTCGCTGTCAGCTGTTCGCCGCCGCCTGTTCCCTGCCACCTGCTCGCCGCCATCTGCGCGCAGCCCCCTCGGCCCCTGCCCCCCCCCCGTCCGCCACCACCCCCTTCGCGCACTCGTGGGAGAGTGGTACACAGCGAAGGGAGCGCGAACGTGCTGATGGACAAGGTGGCGGAGATACTCGTCGAGGCGTCGGCCGAGGCGGTGGAGCCACGCTTCCGCGCGCTGGCCGCCGGCGAGGTGATGGAGAAGGCACCCGGCGAGGTCGTGACGATCGCCGACCGCGAGGCCGAGGCCATCATCGCCCGCCGCCTGCGCGAGCTGCTGCCCGTCCCGGTGGTCGGCGAGGAGGCCGTCGCGGCCGACCCGTCGCTCGCACTGGCCATCCACGACGAGCCCGCCGTCTGGCTGGTCGACCCGGTGGACGGCACCAGCAACTTCGTCGCCGGCCGCCCCGACTACGCGGTGATGTGCTCTCTCGTCCGCAGCGGCCTGACCGTCGCCGCCTGGATCTGGCAGCCCGCCACCGCCACCGCGTACCGAGCCGAACTCGGCGCGGGAGCCTGGCGCGACGGCGAGCGCTTGACCCGCCCGCCGGCGCCGCACGATGCGGGCGAGCTCTCCGGCATCCTGAAGAGCCGTTTCCTCGACCCGGACCACCGCCGCCGACTCGAAGCCGCCTGCTCGGTCTTCGGCGAGATCTCCTCCGGTCGGAGCGCGGCCGGGATCGAGTACCCGGACGTCACCGAGGGCGGGTTCGACTTCGTCTTCTACTGGCGCACCCTCCCCTGGGACCACGCCCCCGGTTCCCTCCTCCTCACCGAAGCGGGCGGCGTCTCCGCCCGTCTGGACGGCTCCCCCTACCGCCCCGAGGCTCCCGGTTGCGAGGACGGCCTCCTGGTCGCCGCCGACCCCGACACCTGGGAGCTCACCCGCAAGATCCTCCTGGGCGCCTGACCCACCCCGCCCAGGCGAACGCCCAGTACGCGCCCTACCCCGCGCCCTACCCCGCGCTCTACCCCGCGCCCTACCCCGCGTGCTCGCCCCGCACGCTCGCCCTGTGCGAGCGCCACCCAGCGCCCGCCCTATCCCCCGCGCTCACCCGCCACCTTGCGGCCCGCACCCACCACCTCCCGCAGCAGCGTGCCCACCTCCCCCACCGTCGTGTGTGGATTGAGCAGCGTCAGCTTCAACCGCACCCGCCCCGGCCCCTCCCCCGGAAGCTCCGTACGCCCCACCACCGCCCGGCCGCTGCGCAGCAGCAGCCGTCGCAGCCGCCCGTTCGTCTCGTCCAGCGCCGCCCCGTCCGTCACTCCCGGTGGACGGTAGCGGAAGAGCACGGCGGTGAGGACCGGGTCGGCGTGGAGTTCGAGCGAGGGGTCGGCGCGGACGGCGTCGGCGGCGGCGCGGGCGAGGTCGTGGCAGGTGTCGACCAGGCGGCCGAGCCCCTCACGGCCGAGGGTGCGCAGCGTGACGGCGAGTTTGAAGGCGTCGGCGCGGCGGGTGGTGCGCAGGGAGCGGCCGAGCAGGCTGGGGTAGCCGGCCTGCTCGTCGTCGACCGGGTTGAGGTACTCGGCGCGGCGGGCGAGCGAGACGTAGGTCTCGGCGCGGCGGACCAGGAAGACCCCGGCGGCGGCCGGCTGCCAGCCGAGTTTGTGCCAGTCGAGGGAGACCGAGTCGGCGCGGGCGATGCCGTCGAGGAGCGGGGCGAGCCGGTCGGAGAGCAGTGCCCCGCCGCCGTACGCGGCGTCGACGTGCAGCCAGGCGCCGTACCGTCCGGCGAGGTCGGCGGCGGCGGTCAGCGGGTCGACGGCTCCGGTGTCGGTGGTGCCGGCGGTGGCGACGACGGCGATCGGGGTCCGTCCCGCCCAGCTGACCTCGGCCAGTACCCGTTCCAACTCCTCTTCCCGCATCCGGAGTTGCCGGTCGACCGGGACGGGGACGACGGACCTTTCGCCGAGCCCGAGGACGGCGGCGGCGCGCTGGACGGAGAAGTGCGCGGCCTCGGAGGCGAGGATGCACGGCCGGACGCCCGCCGGGATCCCGTCCAACTCCACGATGCCGTCGAGCTTCTGGTCGCGCGCCAGCATGAGTCCCATGAGGTTGGACTCGGTGCCGCCGGAGGTGAGGACTCCGGCGGAGCGGCCCGGGTCGTAGCCGACCAGGCCGGCGAGTTCGGCGAGCAGCGCGGTCTCGAGCGCGGTGGCGGCGGGGGCCTGGTCCCAGGAGTCCTGCGAGGGGTTGAGGGCGCTCACGGCGAGATCCGCCGCGGTGGCGACGGCGAGCGGCGGGCAGTGCAGGTGGGCGGCGCAGGCCGGGTCGGCGGGGTCGGCGGCGCCGTAGGCGAGGAGTTCGGTGAGCCGGGCGAGCGCGCCGCGCCCTTCGGCGGTGGCCAGGGCTTCGCCGACCAGCGCGGCGATCTCGGCGGGGCTGCCCGCGGGCAGCGGTCCGGAGCGCATGGCGATGCCCGTGTCGAGGGCGTCGAGGACGGTGGCCAGCAGCGGTCCCAACGCGGCCGGTCCGCCCGCGCCGCCGGCCAGGGCGTCCGTCGCGACCTCCTCCCCCGGCATCCCGACCGGGCCCGACCCGGACCAGCTCACCGCTCCGCCCTCCCCGCTCCGACGGCCGCCGCAGCCGCGATGGCCTCCGCCAGCCGCTCCAGCACCGCCGCGACCTGCTCGTCCGTGACGGTGAGCGGCGGGAGCAGCCGCAGGACCGCGTCGTGGCGCCCGCCGAGCTCGACGATCAGCCCCCGCTCCAGGCACGCCTCCCGGACCCGTACCGCGAGCGCCGGGTCCGCCGGGTGGGCGCCGCAGGCGTCGGCCGCGGCCGTCGGGTCGACCAGTTCGACGCCGAGCATCAGCCCCCGCCCGCGCACGTCGCCGATCACCGGCAGCTCGCCCGCGAGCTCGCGCAGCCGGGCGGTCATCCGCTCGCCGACGACCGCCGCCCGCTCGGCCAGCCCGTGCGCCGCGACGTACCGGAGGGTCGCGGCACCCGCGGCCATGGCGAGGGTGTTGCCGCGGAAGGTACCGGTGTGGGCGCCGGGCCGCCAGCCGTCGAAGTCCTCGCGGTAGACGACGACGGCGAGCGGCAGGCTGCCGCCGATGGCCTTGGAGAGCACCATCGCGTCCGGGACGATGCCGCTGTGCTCGACCGCCCACATCGCGCCGGTGCGACCGACACCGGTCTGCACCTCGTCGACGATCAGCGGGATGCCGCGCTCGGCGGTGATCCGGCGCATCTCGCGCAGCCAGCGGTCGGGCGCGGGGACGACGCCGCCCTCGCCCTGGACGGCCTCCAGGATCATCGCGGCGGGCGGTACCACCCCGCCCGAGGGGTCGTCCAGCAGCCGCTCGACGTAGGTGGCGGCGAGGTCGGTGCCCGCCTCGCCGCCGACCCCGAAGGGGCACCGGTAGCCGTACGGGTAAGGCAGCCGGACGACCTCGCCGCCGCTCGGCAGCGGCTCCTTGACGGCGACGTTGCCGGTGAGCGCGAGGGCGCCGGCGGTCATGCCGTGGTACCCGCCGGTGAAGGCGAGCGCACCGGAGCGGCCGGTGGCGGTCTGGGTCAGCTTGAGCGCGGCCTCGACGGCGTCGGTCCCGGCCGGGCCGCAGAAGTGCACCCGGGCGCGGGCGGCGAACTCGGCGGGCAGGCTCTCGAACAGCGCGCTGGTGAAGTCGTCCTTCTCGGCGGTGGCGAGGTCGAGCAGGTGCAGCGGGGCGCCGCTGTCGAGGGTGCGGCGGATGGCTTCCAGCACCACGGGGTGGTTGTGGCCGAGGGCGAGGGTGCCGGCGCCGGAGAGGCAGTCCAGGTAGCGCCGCCCGTCGGCACCCTCGACGGTCATGCCGTTGGCACGGACCGGGACGATCGGGAAGGAGCGGGCGTACGTCCTGGCGGCGGACTCGCGGACCCGCTGGCGACGCAGGATGGCCTCTCCGGCGGCCGGGGCGGGGGCTCCGGAGGCGCCCTGGACGGGTACGGCAGCGAGCGACACGACAAACCCCCAGGAGAAGTTAGGTAAGCCTAACTTTATCGCCCCTGACCTGGCGGAACGCCTCGGGGATACCCAGAACCACCCGAGCGAGTGAACCGCCCTCGGTCTCGCCGCCCCCGCGATGACAACGACCGCCGCGTCGAAAGGTCACGGCCCGGGGAGGCCGGAATGTCACGCCCGGGAAGGCCGAGAGGTCACGGCCCGGGGAAGCCGGAATGTCACGGCCCGGGGAGATCGCGGCCCGCCTTCCACCGGTAGCAGAGCTCCGGCCGTCCGACGTTGCCGTACTGCGGCTCCCGCACCGCCCGTCCGGTGTCCACCAAGTGTTCCAGGTAGCGCCGCGCGGTGATCCGCGAGACCCCGGCGGCGGCTCCGGCCGCGGCCGCCGACAGGCCGGTCGCCGCCTCCCGCAGCACCGAGGCGACGGTGTCCAGGGTGGGCGCACTCAGCCCCTTGGGCAGGCTGCTGCGCTCGGAAGTGCGGAGCAGGGCGAACGCCTGGTCGACCTCGTCCTGGCCGGTCGCCTCGCCGGTGCGCCCGAGGCTGGCGCGGTAGCGGGCGTAGCGTTCCAGGCGGTCGTGCAGGGCGGCGGCGCTGAACGGCTTCAGCAGGTACTGCACGATGCCCGCCGAGACCGCCTGCCGGACCATGGCGAGGTCGCGGGCCGAGGTCACCGCGATGACGTCGGTGCCGTGACCAGCGGCGCGCAGCGTGCGGCACAGCTGCAGCCCGTGGCCGTCCGGCAGGTAGAGGTCGAGCAGGGTGAGGTCGACGGGGGTGCCCGCCGCGCGGGCCCGGTCCAGGAAGCGCAGCGCGTCGGTGCAGCTGTGGACCGTACCGGCGGCGTGGAATCCGGGCTCGCGCTCGACGTACAGGGTGTGCGCGGCGGCGGCCACCGGGTCGTCCTCGACGACCAGGACGGAGATGCCGGGCACGGCGGCGCTGCCGGGCCGGGTGCCGCCGGCCGCCCCGGTCACGAGCCGGCCTCCGCCCGCTGCCGGGGCAGCCCGACCAGCGGCAGCCGTACGGTGAGCACGGCGCCGCGCTCGCGCCCGACCTCGATGGTGCCGCCGTTGCGCCGGGCGGTCTGGGCGACCAGCGCCAGCCCGAGGCCGTGCCCGCGACCGTCCTGCTTGGTGCTCCAACCGCGCCGGAACACGTCCTCGACGGCCGAGGGGTCGATGCCCGCGCCGGTGTCGGCGACCCGCAGCAGCAGGCAGTCGCCGTCGGTCTCCGCTCCGCCGTCACCGCCGTCGCGCAGGACACCGCCGTCGCGCAGACCGCCGCCGTCGATCCGCGCCGTGACGGTGACCTCCGGCGGGACGGGGCTGTGCGCGGCTCCGGCGATGGCCGCGTCCACCGCGTTGTCGATCAGGTTGCCCAGCACGGTGATCAGGTCCCGTGCGGAGAGCCCGGGCGGGAGCACTCCGTCGTCGATCCTGCTGTCCTCGGTGAGGGTCAACTCCACGCCCCGCTCGGCGGCTTGGGCGGCCTTGCCGAGCAGCAGCGCGGCCAGCACCGGCTCGCTGACCGCCGCGACCACCCGGTCGGTGAGCTGCTGGGCGAGTTCGAGTTCGGCGGTGGCGAACTCCACGGCCTGCTCGTGGCGACCGAGTTCGATCAGCGAGACGACCGCGTGCAGCCGGTTGGCGGCCTCGTGCGCCTGCGCGCCGAGCGCCTCGGTGAAGCCGCGCACCGAGTCCAACTCGCCGCTGAGCGCCTGCAGTTCGGTGTGGTCCCGGAGGGTGACCACCCGGCCGAGGCCGGTGCCGATGGTGGAGGTGTTGAGCACCACGACCCGCTCCGCCGTCAGGTGCACCTCGTCCCGGACCGGCTCCTCCCTCAGGACGGCGGCGACCAGCGCCTCCGGCAGTCCCAGGATCGCCACCGGGCGCCCGTCCACGTCACCTGCCAGTCCCAGCAGTTCGCGGGCGGCGTCGTTGCACAGCACCACCCGGTGCGAGCGGTCCAGCAGGACCAGCCCCTCGCGCACCGAGTGCAGTGTGGCCTGGTGGTACTCGTAGAGGTGGCTGAGCTCGTCCGGACCCATGCCGTGAGTGTGCCGCCGCAGCCGGGAGTTGGCGAGGTAGGTGCCGACGCCGCCGAGCGCCAGCGCGGCCACCGCCACCCCGACCAGGGCCATCAGCGGTCCGCTGAGCTGCGCGGAGATCGACTCCATGGTGATGCCCACGCTGACCAGGGCGACCACCCGGTGCCGCTCGTCCCACACCGGCGTGACCACCCGGACGGACGGGCCGAGCGTGCCGGTGTACGTCTCGCTGCGGGTCTGCCCGGCGAGCGCCCAGTCGATGTGCCCGAGGTAGCGCTTGCCGATCTGCTCGGGCAGCGGGTGCGTCCAGCGCACCCCGTCGGTGTCCATGACGGTGATGAAGGAGACGCCGGTGTCCGTGCGCACCTGCTCGACGTACGGCTGGAGCACCGCGGTCGGGTCCGGCCCGGCGGCGGCGGCCCGGACGGACGGCGAGTCGGCGACGGCGTGGGCGACCGCGGTGACCTGGCTGCGCGCCGCGTCCTCGGTGCGGTCGGCGGTGAAGAGGTACGCGAGCACCGCGCCGCCCGCGACCACGGCGGCGACGATCACCACCTGGACGACGAACAGCTGCCCGGCCAGGCTGCGCACCAGCCGCCGGGGCAGGCGACGGAACGGGCCGCGGAGCGAGCGGAACAGCGGGAGCCGGCGGCGCGGGGCGGCGGGGGCGGTGCGCTCGGACATGCCAGCCAGTGTGCACCACCGGCCGCGCGGCCGACCCCGATGCGCCGATCGTGAACTCTATGAACGCAAACGTGACCTCCGTCACGCCCGGAGCTCATAGTCGGAGCGGCCCACCACCCGGGGCCGCCAGGACTGCAGGGCGAAGGAGCCGCAGATGTCGATCGCTGGAGCCGCAACGGCGGGGGGACCCAGACGCAAGGACCGGACCCACTACCTCTACCTCGCCGTGATCGCCGCGGTGCTCGCGGGCGTGGTGGTCGGACTGGCCGCCCCCGGCTTCGCCGTGGAGCTCAAGCCGGTCGGCACCGGTTTCGTCAACCTCATCAAGATGATGATCAGCCCGGTGATCTTCTGCACCATCGTGCTGGGCATCGGCTCGGTCACCAAGGCCGCGAAGGTCGGCAAGGTCGGCGGCCTGGCCCTCGGCTACTTCCTCGTCATGTCGACCGTCGCGCTGGCCATCGGCCTGCTCGTCGGCAACCTGCTGGAGCCCGGCGGCGGCCTGCACCTGACCGCCGCGCTCGCCAAGTCCGGCCACGCCCAGGCGGCGGCCGGCGGCGCCCAGTCGACCACCGACTTCCTGCTCGGGATGATCCCCGACACCATGTTCTCCGCCCTCACCCAGGGCAAGGTGCTGCAGACCCTGCTGGTCGCCCTGCTCACCGGCTTCGCCCTGCAGGCGATGGGCCCGGCCGGCGCCCCGGTGCTGCGCGGGATCGAGCACGTGCAGAAGCTGGTCTTCCGGGTCATGGCGATGATCATGTGGGTCGCACCGGTCGGCGCCTTCGGGGCGATGGCCGCCGTGGTCGGAGCCACCGGCACGGCCGCACTGAAGAGCCTCGCGGTCATCATGATCGGCTTCTACGTGACCTGCGCGTTGTTCGTCGTCGTGGTGCTGGGCACGCTGCTGCGCCTGGTCGCCGGGGTCAACGTGTTCGCCCTGCTGAAGTACCTCGGCCGCGAGTTCCTGCTGATCCTCTCGACCTCCTCCTCCGAGAGCGCGCTGCCCCGCCTGATCGCCAAGATGGAGCACCTCGGCGTCAGCCGCCCGGTCGTCGGCATCACCGTGCCGACCGGCTACAGCTTCAACCTCGACGGCACCGCGATCTACCTGACCATGGCGTCGATCTTCATCTCCGAGGCGATGGACAAGCCGATGTCGATCGGCGAGCAGCTCTCGCTGCTGGTGTTCATGGTGATCGCGAGCAAGGGCGCGGCCGGGGTCACCGGCGCCGGCCTGGCCACCCTCGCGGGCGGACTGCAGTCGCACAAGCCCGCGCTGGTCGACGGTGTCGGTCTGATCGTCGGCATCGACCGCTTCATGTCCGAGGCCCGCGCGCTCACCAACTTCGCGGGCAACGCCGTCGCGACCGTGCTGATCGGGCACTGGACCGGTGAGCTCGACACCGAGCGGGCCCGCCGGGTGCTGGCGGGCGAGGTGCCGTTCGACGAGCTGACCCTGGTCGACGGCCACGGAGCCGGCACCGGGAGCCCCGCACCGGCGGCCACCCCCGAGACGGCCCCCGAGACCGCCCCCACCAAGGGCGCCGCGCCCGCCGCCGTCTGAGGACGGCACGCCCCCTCACTCCCCGGTCCGGCGCCACCCAACCCCGGAAAGAGCGCCGGACCGGGGCCCTTCCTTTCCCGACCCGCCCCTCACAGCTCCTGCGAACCGCTGACCGCCCAGGCCACCCCGCTGGCCGGGTCCTCCAGCGCGACGTGCAGGTGGTGCAGCCCGGCCGCCGGCTCATGCCAGGTGAAGCAGCGCATCCGGCCGACCAGCGCGTTCACCTCACCCGGCTCCGGCCCGTCCGCCCCGGCCATCGCGGCCAGCGCCCGCCACAGCCCCAGCCGCCCGTGCGCGCAACCCTGCGCCCGTCCGACGGCGGCGGCCCGCACCAGCGCGGGGTAGGCGAGCGCGAACGGCAGGTACCCGCCGACCACCCGTCGGCCGCGGGCCACCAGCGCCGCCGCCAGCGGGGCCTGGCCGCGGACGCAGGCCACCTGGGCCCACGGCGCCAGCGCGCCGAGCTCGGCCAGTGCCCGGGTGACCCGCGGCCCGACCGGCCGACCGTCCGTCCGCGCCACCGGCGCGGGCAGTTCCACCTCGCCGAGGCCCTCCCGGCTGGCCGGCAGGGTCAGCAGCGCGCTCCGCGCACCCCCTCCGGGCAGGTACTCGCGCACCCGCGCCGCCTCGTCCCAGCCCGCCGCCTCCCACGGTTCCAGACGCAGCGGCACGCCCTCCGGATCGGGCTCGGCTCCGTAGGAGAGGTCCTCGCCGAGCAGCACCCGGGTGTGTGCCACCAGCCGCCGCACCGGGGCCGGACCGAGCAGCGGAGCCAGCCGCAGCCAGGAGTGCCGGGTGGCCAGCACCTCCCAGAGCGGACCGGCGTCATGGTCGGCCACCCCGGCGACCGCCCCCTCCCCGCCGTCCAGGTCGAACAGCCGGACGGCCAGCTCGGGCGGCGCCGCGTAGGCGATCAGATGACCGAGCGGCGCGGTCAGGGCCGCCGCGGTCTCCTCCCCCGCCTCGACCACGGCGGCCGCCCGGCCCTGCCGGTAGGCGGCGAGCAGCTCGTGCCAACGGCCGTCCTCGGCCAGGGCGCGCAGGCGGCGGTCCTCGTACGTGATCACGATTTTCAGCGTACGGGCCGGGGCCGCACATCAGCTGACTTGCCGCCAGTACGGTGCGTCGAGCCACCGGACGGGGGTCAACCGCACCCCCGCTCGCGTTCCCGTTGGAGGACGGCGCGCAGCCGACCGTGGGCACGGCGGCGGGTGACGGCCAGCACCACGGCGCCGAGCGCGCCCTGGGCCAACTCGTCCCAGAGGAACCACAACCGGTCCTGCCCCGGCGTGCCGAAGAGGTAGACCGCCAGGCCCTCCCGGATGGTGATCCGCCCGAAGTCCATCGCCACCGTCGTGGCGCTCTTGCGTTCCACACCGTCGAGGTCGTCCACCCCGCGCCCGGCCTCGGTCAGCCGCTCCTCGGTGCGTAGCGGGCGGATCTCGCTGACCGCGCCGACCAGCGTCGTCTTGCCGACGCCGAAGCCGCCCGCCACCAGGATCTTGAGCGCGAGCACGGTGCCGTCGGGGTCCTCCGCGGCGAACGGCGCCGGCGGGCCCGACGGATCGGACGGGTGGTCAGAGTGCACGGAGTCCATGGATGACCTCCTGGAGGATGCGCTCGTCGGGGAGCAGGGCGGGCGGGATGGGGCGGCTGACCCGGATGAGCCCGGCCGCCGACAGGTCGCCGAGCAGCACCCGTACGACGCCCACCGGCAGGTCGAGGTCGGCGGCGAGCTCGGCGACGGAGAGCGGGGTGCCCCGGCACAGCGCGAGGATGCGGGCCTGCTCGGGGCCGACCGGCGGCTCGGGCGCGTCCGGGGCGAACGCCGGGTGGGCCGGGTCGCAGACGACCACGGCGATGAGGTCGAGCTGCTGGTCACCGGCCCCGGTGCGCCCCCGGGTCATGGTGTACGGGCGGACCAGCGGGCCGGCCTCGTCGTCGTACCAGCGCGCCCGCTGGGCGGCGGCCAGCGGGTTGCGGGAGTGCGGGCCGCGCTCGGTCCCGGGGTGTTCCGGATGTCGGCCGTCGGACGGCCCCTCGGCGGACAGGCGGGACACCGGGCTCACCAGCCGTCGACCGCGCGCGGCGGGGTGCTCAGGTGCTCCCCGACCCGGCGGACCAGTCTGGCCATCTCGTAGGCGATCAGACCGAGGTCGGCCCGGGCGGTGGTGAACACCGCCAGGCAGGTTCCCTCCCCGGCTGCCGCGACCAGCAGGTAGCCTCCCTCCAACTCGACCAAGGTCTGGCGGACTTCGCCCGCACCGAAGTGCCGCCCTGCGCCCTTGGCCAGGCTGTGGAAGCCGGAGGCGACGGCCGCCAGGTGCTCGCCGTCCTCGCGCGGCGAGCCCGCCGAGCTGCCCATGGCCAGGCCGTCGGCGGAGAGCATCACGGCGAAGCGGACCTCGGGGGCGCGCTGGACCAGCTCGTCGAGGAGCCAGTTCAACTCTCCTGCGCGGTGGGTGGTGCCGATCACGGACGCTCTCCTTCGGGTCGGAACGGGGACAGGGGGTAACGCGCTCCCGGCGCGGGCGGGAGGTCGACGGACCGGTCGTACCGTCCTCCCTCGGGGCGCAGGCCGCGCGCCCACCCGTTCTGGAAGGCCGACATCGCCGCCCGCGCCGCCTCCGGGCTGCGGCTCTCGGGACTGCGGCTTTCAGGATCACTGCCCTCAGGATTGCTGCCCGCAGGACCGCGGCTCTCGGGACCGCGACCCTCAGGCCCGCACCCCTCAGAACCGCGGCCGTCGGCACTGCGCCCCGCCCGGCCCGGACCGGCCGGGGCCCCGCGCAGCTGCGGCACGAGGCTCGCCTGCCGGGTCCGGCGCGGCAACTCCTCCGGGCCCGAGCCGGATCGGCCATCGCCGGGCACCTGGGACGGCTCCGGTCCCGTACGCTACGGCTGCGGCGGCCCGGACTGCGGACGGACGGCGGCACCCGGGCCCCCGTCCGCAGCCGGGCCGGCCGCCCGGGCACCGGAGGCCCGGTCGGGGGTGCGGCGCACCGGCCCGGGGTCGCTCCCCCAGGCTCCGAACGGCAGCAGCGCCCCTCCCTCCGGCTGCGGCCCACCCACCGCCGGAAGTTCTCCATCCCCCGCGTCGTGCGGGACGCTCGCACCCACCGGACCGAACTCCCGCTCCGCTGGGCCTGGTTGTGCGCGCCAGGACGAGGCCGGTACCGCGGCTTCGGCCGGCTCCACGTCCGACTCCGGTACCGACTCCGGTACCGGCTCCGGATCGAGGGGCCGGTGCGGACCGCCGGCCGCCCCGTCGTCCAGCAGCGCGGTGGGCAACAGGACCACGGCGGTGGTGCCCCCGTACGCGGAGGTCACCAGCGAGACCTTGACGTCCTGCCGCCGGGCGAGCCGGCTGACCATGAACAGGCCGAGCCGGTCGCTGTCGAAGAGGTCGGTCTGCTCGGCGGCCGCGATCCGGCGGTTGGCGGCGTCCAGGGCCTCCGGGCCCATGCCGAGGCCGCGGTCCTCGATCTCCAACGCGTAGCCGGTGCCGACCTGTTCGCCCCGGATGTGCACCCGGGTGTGCGGCGGGGAGAAGCCGGTGGCGTTCTCGACCAGTTCGGCGACCAGGTGGGTGAGGTCGGCGACGGCGTGCCCGGCGACGGCGACGCGCGGCAGCGGGTGCACCTCGACCCGCGCGTACTCCTCGACCTCCGACACGGCCGCGCGCACCACGTCCACCAGCGGGACGGGCTTGCGCCAGGCGCGGCCCGGGGCGGCGCCGGAGAGGATGATCAGGCCCTCGGCGTGGCGGCGCATGCGGGTGGTGAGGTGGTCGAGCCGGAACAGGTCGGCCAGCTCGGACGGGTTCTCGGTGCGGCGCTCCATCGCGTCCAGCAGGGTGAGTTGGCGGTGCACCAGGACCTGGCTGCGGCGCGCGAGGTTGACGAACACCCCGGACACCCCGGAGAGCACCTCGGCCCGCTCGACCGCCGCCCTTACGGCCGCCCGCTGGACGGTGCCGAGTGCCCGGTGCACCTGGCCGATCTCGTCGCCCCGGCCCACCGGCCGCGGCGCCTCGACCTCGATGTCAACCTCCTCTCCCGCGCGCAACCTCCGGATCGTGGCGGGGAGTTTGCGACCGGCGAGCTCAAGCGCCGTGTTGCGCAGGCCGATCAGCTCGGTCACCAGGCCGCGCCCGATCTGCACCGAGATCACCAGGGAGGCCGCCACACCGACCAGGCCGAGCAGCACAGCCATCCCGGCCGGGGTGAACAGGCCCAGTGCGTAGGGGTTCTGGCCATCGGCGGCGAGCCGCCCGGCCTGGTCCTCGATGTCGCGCAGGCCGCCCGCGACGTTCCCGGCGACCATCGCCCACCGGTCCGCCGGCACCGCGCCGACGGCCGCCGGACCGTCGGCGGCCGCACGGACCTTCTCCTCGTACCCGACCAGCTCGCGATGGTCCTGGCCACCGGTCACCGCGAGCAGCGCCTCCCGGTCCGCGGGGCGCAGGTCGGCGGCGGCACCCCGCTCGAACTCCCGTCGGGCGAACGCCGTACCGGCGAACTCGCGCAGCTGGTCGTCGCCGAGCGCACCGAAGAGCTGGGCGGCACGCAGCAGCGCGTCCTCGCGGGCCAACAGCTCGCGGGAACGGGCCAGTTCCAGCAGTACCCGCGCGTCCACGGCAACCGGGTGGTCCTGCAGCGGGGCGACGGCACCGGCTGCGGCGAGCGCCCGGTCCACCGCCTCGCCGTACCCGGCGTAGGCCTCGGGCCAGCCGACGCTCCGCGCCAGCACCCGGCCGCGCAGCTCGGGCAGGGCCGCGAGGGCGCTGCCGAGGGCGTCCAGGCGGGCGGCCGCGTCGCCGCCGAGGCCCTGGGCGTCGGCGCGGTTGTAGCCCCGGTCGGGGTGCCGGGAGTCGGGGAACAGCGGGAGGAGCGCGCGGTCGGTGGCGGCCGAGGCCTCGCGCAGGGCGCTCTCCCGGGCGGCGGTGGGGGCGCTCGCCGGGGCCGCCAACAGCTGCCCGGCGGCGGTGCGTTCGGCCTGCAGCCCGGCGACCGTCTCGGCGACGGGGGTGAGCAGGGTGCGCTGGGCCTCGCGCTGGCGCAGCAGGTCCCAGACACCCTGGGCGGCGGTGACGGTGGCGAACCCCCATAGCGCGATGACCGAGACGACCGGGACCATCAGCAGGGCGATGATCCGGGCGCGGACGGTCCGGGGACGCAGCCCGCGCAGCCAGGGGCCGGGGCGCGGCGACCGGGCGGGCGGCCCGGCATGGGCCCCCCGGCGGGTACCGGGGGCGGTACCGCGGTCTTCTCGCATGGGTGGGGAGCCTTTCGGGCGGTGGCGAGGCGGGGCGGGAGGGAGGCAAGGCGGGGCCGAACGGGGGCAAGGCGGAACCGGACGGGGGGCAAGGCGGGGCCGGACGGGCGGCGGGCGACGGTCAGGCCGCCCGGTCGTGGTGCTCCGCGCCGTGGCGCTCGGCCCCGGAGGGGACGGGCTCGCGGGGAACGGCCCCGGGACCCGCCGCCGAGGCGGGGAACTCCTCGACCACCGGCTCGCCCGCCTCCCGGTAGCCGGCCCGCTCCTGGGCGGTCGGGGAGAGCGCGACGAAGGCGGAGGCGAGGAAGAGGAACGAGCCCAGGCCGACGGCGAGCGGGAAGACGAACTCCATCGGGCTGGCCCCGCCGAGCCCGGTCCGGGTCGGCTCCAGCCGGACGTGCACGGCGGCCATGCCGGTGTAGTGCATGCAGCTGACGGCGAGGCCCATGGCCATGGCGGCGGCCCCGGCCGCGTACACGCTGCGGATGGTCACGGCGGCCCAGAGCGCGGCGGTGGCGGCGCCGACCGCGACCAGTACGGACAGCGCGACCGTCCCGGCGTCGTACCGCAGACCACCGTGCATCCGCACCGCGGCCATGCCCAGGTAGTGCATCGCGGCGACGCCGAGGCCGGTGGTGACGCCGCCCGCCAACAGGGAGAGGCCACGGTGCCTGCCGTAGCAGACCACGGTCAGGCCGAGGCCGGTGACCAGTACCGCGACGACCAGGCCGGCGACGGTCAGCGGGACGTCGTAGCGCAGCTCGGTGCCGTCGACGGTGAAGCCGAACATGGCGACGAAGTGCATGGTCCAGATGCCGGAGCCGATCGCGGCGGCCGCCGTGACCAGCCAGTTCCGCCGGACGGGGCCGGTCGCGGCCAGACCGCGCAGCGTGCAGCGCAGCCCGAGGGCGGCGCCGGCGCAGGCCATCAGGTACGAGAGGACGGGGGTCAGCCAACCGAGGCTGAGGTGGTTGAGGGTGCCCATGGGACCTCCGGTCGACCGGTGGGGCCCGGGACGGTACGAGGTGCGCCCGGGCTCCCCGGGCCGGGCGGACTCCGTGCGACCGGCGGCGAGGTCTCGTCATATGCCAGTCGCACGTGCGCTTTCGGCCTGGGGTGCGTGGGACGCTACCGAGCGACCGGAAACCGCCACCCGAAGATCTGAAAAGCTGCCCGCGAGCGACGGGCGATGTGTTCGAATGACCCGGTCGTGTGCCCAGCCGAGGGACGTCGGACAGTGGGCGTCGGACAGTGGGCGACAGACAGATGACAGCGGACAGATAACAGAGTCTGAAATCTGTCATCTGTCCGCTGAAATCCGAACACTGAAACCCGGACGCCGAACTCCGGACGCCGAAACCCCCGTCAGCTCCCCGCCGTCACCCGGATCCGCATCGGGCTCGCCGCCCGCAGCGTGATGCCCTGGGCGAGCCCCACCCGCCGGTCCACCGCCTCCATCTCGAAGTCCCGCAGCAGCACGCCCAGGGTCAGCACCGACTCCAGCATCGAGAAGTGCTGCCCGATGCACGCCCGCGGCCCGCCCCCGAACGGGAACCAGGCGTAGCGGTGCCGGGCCTTCTCCTCCTCCGGCAGGAAGCGGTCCGGGTCGAAGCGCTCCGGGTCCGCCCAGTGGTCGGGGTGCCGGTGGGTGACCAGCGGCGCGACGACGACCTGCGCCCCCGCCGGGATGGCGTACCCGTCGATGACTGTCGCGTCGACCGACCTCCGGCCGACCAGCGACGCCGCCGGGTAGAGCCGCATCGCCTCCTTCAGCACCCGGGTGATGTACGGCAGCGCCTCCAGGTCCACCGCCGTCGGCACCCGCCCGGCCAGGACGCTCCGCGCCTCCTCCCGGGCGAGCTTCCGATGCTCGGGGTGTTTGGCCAGCAGGTGCAGCGCGAAGGCCAGCGAGGTGGCCGTGGTCTCGTGCCCGGCGACCAGGAACACCAGTACCTGGTCCCGGAGTTCGGCCGGGTCCAGGCGCTCCCCGTCCTCGCCGCGAGCCCGCCCGAGCAGCGCGAGCAGGTCGTCCGCGTCCTCGCCGTCCCCGCGCGCGGCGCGCGCGGCGATGATCCGGTCGCAGACCTCGTACAGCGCCCGCTGCGCCCCGAGGCCGCGCCGGTTGCCCGGGGTCGGCCAGGTGCGCGGGACGCGGACCGGGGCGAAGCCGCGCTCCTTGACGTACTCGCCGATCAGCGGGAAGTTGCGGTGCACCACCTCCGCCGCCTCCTCCACGTCGGCGCCGAAGAGGATCCGTGCGACCGCCCGCATCGCGAACCGCGACATCTCCTCCGACGCGTCCACCACTCCGCCCGAGGTGGCCCGCCAGCGCTCGGCGAGCGACTGCGCCTCCTGCGCGATCACCTCCGCGTAGCCGTCCACCCGGCGGCGGGTGAACAGCGGCTGGATCAGCCGGCGCTGGCGCTGGTACTCGGCGTCCTGGCTGGTGAGCAGTCCGTTGCCGACGCTGGTCCGCAGCTCGTCGTAGAAGGCGCTCTCCTTGCGGAAGTTGGCCGCCTCCCCGCCCAGCACCTGCTGGACCCCGCCCGGGGAGAACACCGCGTAGAACTCCACCCGCAGTCCGGGCGGGCCGGCCTGGAGCCGCACCACGTCGCCATGGTCGCGACGGGCGGCGAGGTAGGTGCGCAGCGGACGGCGGGTGAGGTCGAAGAGCGATCCGACCAGCGGATTGCCGGCCGGTCCGGGCACGGGGGTTGCGGTGGCCATGGGCGACTCCTCCTCCACGGGGTGGCGCACCATCAACTCTACTGACGGGTAGCCAACGCCGGAAGGATCGTGCGGCCGGTCCTTCCGGCCTACTCGTACTCGGTGCCGCCCTTGCGGGTCAGGTAGGCGTCGCTGACCACCTTGACGATCGCCCGCCCGCCGAGCACCGGGCTCCAGCGCTCGGTCACCGGACGCACCACGACGCCCTCGCGCAGGTGGAGTCCACTCCCGGAGAGGGTCTCCTTGCCCTGGGCGTGCCCCAGCACGGTCTCCGGGTCGAACGGACCGCGCCACAGCTCCGGCACCAACGGCAGTTCGCCGTCCAGCAGTTCGGGTGCGGACAACCAGGTCAGCTGCCCGGCCACGACGGCCGACACGTCGAACGCCGCGTACCCTGGCCGCTCGGTGCGCGCGGAGGCGCCGTAACCCAGGTCCTGCACGCCCTCGCCGAAGACCTCGCCGAAGATGCCGACCCGCTCGGCGCCGAGCCGCTCCGCCAGCCGGGCCGCCACCGCCGGGATGTCGTAGGCGCGCACCGCCCGCCAGTACAGGTTGCGCTCGTCCTCGGCCAGCGCCAGCCCCTGCGCGCCGATCCCCTTGGAGGAGACCAGCACCTCGCCGGTCCCGGCGGTGTAGGTGACCAGGCAGCAGCTGCCGTGCAGCTTCTCGGTCAGCACCACCGGCTCGCCGGGCTCGAAGACGTCCGGGTAGCGCTTGAGGTTCTCGATGTCGACCCAGGGCAGCAGGTCCGGGGCGCTGACCACCTCACCGCTCATCGAAGTCGGCACCGGGGGCTGCCACTTGACCACCCCGAGCAGCTCGGCGTAGTCCTCGCCCCGCTCGGCCGCGGCGGCCAGGTCGGTGTCGGCGAGCGCGGCGGGCCGACACACGATGCCCTGGGACAGCTCGCCGCGCAGCCGTACCGCCTTCACCCGGTTCGCCCGGGACCCGGCCAGCTTTCCGGTCAGACCGAGCTCCGCGATCAACTCCTCGGGGAGGACGGACTGTTCCGGGATGTAGACGGCGTGGTCTCCGGTCCGGTACACGCCCTTCGCGACCACCGCCCGGTAGAGGCCGACCTGGGCGAGCTCCAGAGCATCGGCGTTCGGGTGCTCCAGGATGGTCAGCTTCTCGACGGTGACACGCAGCGTGGACATGGACGGGCTCCTCCCCTTGGTTCGGTGACCACTCTGACCGCTCGACCACCCCCGGCGCGACGCATTTTCCACACGCCCACGCATGCCCCCACACGCCCGGGCACGCCCCCGCACGCCTGCCCCTGCCCTCCTCCGCCGAACAGAGCCACCGCACCCCTTTGAGCCATCCCACAGCACTCCCGACGCCCCTGCCCACCCCCGCCTGTGCAAAGCGACAGAGGATTTATCACTCGCATTTGCGGCACTATGATCGGCGTAATGGCCGCAGCTGCGGTCAGTCCCTCGCGCCCCTTCCGGCGCGCGCCCCGGAGGGGAAGCACCGATGAGCACGCGTACCACCGGCACCGCCCGCAGACTCGCCGCCGCCACCGCCGCGGTCCTCGCCCTCGCCCTCGGGGTCACCGCCTGCGGCAGCGACGGCGGCAAGTCCTCCGGTTCGGCGGCCTCGACCACCGCCGCCGCGGGCTCCTCCGCCGGGGGCAGCAGTGTGCCGAAGGCCGGCGGCACCATCACCGTGTTCGCCGCCGCCTCGCTCAAGGAGACCTTCACCGAGCTCGGCAAGAAGTTCGAGGCCGCCAACCCGGGCAGCAAGGTCACCTTCAACTTCGGCGGCAGCTCCAGCCTCGCCACCAGCATCAACTCCGGTGCCCCGGCGGACGTGTTCGCCGCCGCCAGCCCGGCCACCATGAAGACCGTGACGGACGCGGGCGGCGCGAGCGGTCAGCCGGCGACCTTCGTCAGGAACACGCTCACCATCGCCGTCCCCAAGGGCAACCCGAAGCACATCGCGGGTCTCAAGGACCTCACCGTCTCCGGTGTGAAGGTCGCACTCTGCGCGAAGGAGGTGCCCTGCGGCGCCGCCGCGCAGACCGCGCTCAAGGCCGCGGGCGCCGACCTCACCCCGGTCACCCTGGAGCAGGACGTCAAGGGTGCGCTCACCAAGGTCGAACTCGGCGAGGTGGACGCCTCGCTGGTGTACAAGACCGATGTGCGGGCCGATGCTGCGAAGATCGACGGCGTGGACTTCCCCGAGGCCGACAAGGCCGTGAACGACTACCCGATCGCCGCGCTCGCCAAGGCGCCGAACAAGGACGGCGCCGCCACCTTCGTCGCGTACGTCCAGTCGCCCGAGGCCAAGCAGGTGTTGACCGCGGCGGGCTTCCAGGCACCGTGAGCGACCGCACCACCGGCTCCGGCCACGGCGGGTCCGACCCCGACCGCAGCGGCTCCGGCCACGACGGGCCCGGCGCAGACCCGGCTGCCGCCTTCGTCAGGGGCGCGGCAGGACCCGCGCAGGCCCTGCCGCACCGCCGACGCCGGTCGCACCGGAACCGAGTCCCGGTCACCCTGCTGCTCCCGGCGCTGCTCGGGCTCGCGTTCCTGATCCTCCCGCTGGTCGGCCTGCTGATCCGGGCGCCGTGGAGCAGCCTGTCCGAGCAGCTCACCAGCCCCGCCGTCTGGGACGCGCTGCGCCTGTCGCTGATCAGCGCGACGGCGGCCACCGCCGTGTCGCTGGTCCTCGGTGTCCCGCTGGCCTGGCTGCTCGCCCGCACCGAGCTGCCGGGGCGGCGGGTGATCCGGGCGCTGGTCACCCTGCCGCTGGTGCTGCCGCCGGTGGTCGGCGGTGTGGCGCTGCTGCTGGTGCTCGGGCGGCGCGGCATCCTCGGCTCCTGGCTGGACTCGACCTTCGGCCTCACGCTGCCCTTCACCACCACCGGGGTCGTGATCGCCGAGGCCTTCGTCGCCATGCCGTTCCTGGTGATCAGCGTCGAGGGGGCGCTGCGGGCCGCCGACCCCCGCTACGAGGAGGCCGCCGCGACCCTGGGTGCGTCCCGGCTGACCGCGTTCCGGCGGGTCACCCTGCCGCTGATCGCCCCGGGGATCGCCGCCGGGGCCGTCCTGGCCTGGGCCCGGGCGCTCGGCGAGTTCGGTGCGACGATCACTTTCGCGGGCAACTTCCCCGGCCGTACCCAGACCATGCCGCTGGCCGTCTACCTGGCCCTGGAGTCCGACCCGCAGGCCGCGATCGCGCTGTCGCTGGTGCTGCTGGTGGTCTCCGTCGCCGTCCTGGCCGGCCTGCGCGACCGCTGGCTGTCGGCCCCGTGACGCCCGGACCCGTGACACCCCCCACCCTCATGTCCTCGGACGCCCTCTCGGACACCTGGACCCCGACCCGATGAGCACCGCACGCCTCCCGAGCACCGCCCTCGACGCCCGACTGCGGGTCGACCGCGCCGCGTTCACCCTCGACCTCGCCCTCACCGCCGCCCCCGGCGAGGTGGTCGCGCTGCTCGGGCCCAACGGCGCCGGCAAGTCCACCGCCCTGCGCGCCCTCGCCGGACTGCTCCCGCTCACCGGCGGCCACCTGCGCCTGGACGACTGCCTCCTGGAGGATCCCGCCCGGCGCGTGCACACCCCCGCCGAGGAGCGGCCGGTCGGCGTGGTGTTCCAGGACTACCTGCTCTTCCCGCATCTCAGCGCGCTCGACAACGTCGCCTTCGGCCCGCGCTGCCAGGGGCGGCCCAAGCGCGCCGCCAGGGCCGAGGCCGCCGACTGGCTGGAGCGGATGGGCCTGGCCGACCACGCCTCCGTCCGTCCCGGCCGGCTCTCCGGCGGCCAGGCGCAGCGGGTGGCGCTGGCGCGCGCGCTCGCCGTCCGCCCCCGGCTGCTGCTGCTGGACGAGCCGCTGGCCGCCCTGGACGCCCGCACCCGTCTCGACGTACGGGCCCAACTGCGGCGCCACCTGGCGGAGTTCGACGCGGTGGCAGTGCTGGTGACGCACGACCCGCTGGACGCGATGGTGCTGGCCGACCGGCTGGTGGTGATCGAGCACGGTCGCGAGGTGCAGTCCGGCAGCCCGGCGGAGGTCGCCCGGCGGCCGCGCACCGACTACATCGCCCGCCTGGTCGGGCTGAACCTGTACCAGGGCCGGGCCGAGGGCACCCACGTCACACTGGAGGACGGCACCGTCCTGGCCACCACCGAGGAGCTGGACGGCCCGGCCTTCGTCGCCTTCCCGCCGTCCGCCGTGACCCTTTACCGGGAGCGCCCGCAGTCCAGCGCGCGCAACCTGTGGCAGGCCGAGGTCACCGGCCTGGACCTGCACGGCGACCGGGTCCGCGTCGACCTGGCCGGCGACCTGCCGCTGGCCGCCGACCTCACCCCGGCCGCCGTCGCGGAGCTGGAACTGGTGCCGGGGGCCACGGTCTGGGCCTCGGTCAAGGCCACCCAGACCCACGCCTACCCCGCCTGAGCCCTCCGCTCCCCACCACGGCCCGAGCGTCCGGGACAACCGGCCCGGGCGTCCGGGACAACCGGCCCGGGTGTCCGGGCCCACGGCTCGAGTGTCCGGGGCCCACCGGGTCCTACTCCGACGGCTCGACGAACCCCGACTCGTACGCCGCGATCACCGCCTGGGTGCGGTCCCGCGCGCCCAGCTTCGCCAGCACGCTGCTGACGTGCGTCTTCACCGTCTGCACGCCGAGGAACAGCCGCTCGGCGATCTCCCCGTTGCTGAGGCCGCGCGCGACCAGCCGCAGCACCTCCGCCTCGCGCTCGGTCAGCGCCGCCCGTTCCATGGCGGCGCGGGCGGTCGGATTGCCGTGCCCGGCGGCCAGGCGGCGGATCGCGGCCGGGAACAGCAGCGACTCACCCGCCGCCGCCAGCCGTACCGCGTGGGCGATCTCGGCCGGGCGGGAGCGCTTGAGCAGGAAGCCGTCGGCGCCCGCGCGCAGCGCCTGGTACACGTAGTCGTCGTTCTCGAAGGTGGTCACGACGAGGATCCGGGGCGGCCGTTCCCCCGGGGCGCCGGGGCGCAGCAGCTCACGGGTGGCCGCCAGCCCGTCCATCACGGGCATCCGGACGTCCATCAGCACGACGTGCGGGCGCAGCTCACGCGCCAGGGCGACCGCCTCCGCACCGTCGGCCGCCTCGCCGACCACCCGCAGGTCCCCCTGCGCCTCCAGGACGGCCCGGAGCCCGAACCGGACCAGCTCCTCGTCGTCGGCGAGCAGGATGTCCGTCATCCCGGCAGCCCCCTTCACCCCGGCAACCCCCTCGGCCGGACCGTCGGCCGGGCCACCGGCCGGCTCGTCGGCCGGAACGTCGGCCACAAGATCATTCGTCACGAGCCCAAGCGTAGGGGCAGCCGCACGCTCAGCACCCACTCCCCGCTGCCGTCCTGCGACGCCCCCGCCGCGGCCTCCCCGCCGAGCAGCGTGGCCCGCTCACGGATGCCGCGCAGCCCCTTGCCGCCCTTGCGCGCCCCGGCGCCGGAGTTCCGGGCCCCGGCGCCGGGATTCCGCGCGGCGACGCTCCCGCCGGTCGGCAGCGCGTTGGCGCAGCGCAGCTCCAACTGCCCGCCCCGGACGGCGATCCGTATGCTGACCGGCTCTCCGGGCGCGTACTTGAGCGCGTTGGTGACGCCCTCCTGGACGATCCGGTAGGACTCGCGGGACAGCACCCCGGGCAGCGTCCCCCCCGACAGGTCGACCAGTGCCTCGACCGGGCTGCCGGCCGACCGCGCGGTGTCGAAGAGCGCGGGCAGCTGGTCGATGCCCGGGTGTTCGGTGGCCGCACCCTCGGGGGTCTCGCGCAGCAGCACCAGGGTGCGTTCGAGGTCATCCATGGCCTGACGACCGGTCTCCTCGATGACCTCGAGCGCCTTGGCGACGAACGCGCCGTCCCCGACCTCCCGCGCGGCACCGGCCTGGAGGACCGTCACCGTCAGTGCGTGGCCGATGGAGTCGTGGAGCTCGCGGGCCAACCGGTTGCGCTCCAGCAACCGTTCGGCCCGCAGCTCCGCCTCCGCCAGTCGCTCCGCTGGCGACGGACCCAACAGCCGTACCGCCATGGCGAGTTGGAGGCGCCCGGCACCCACCACCAGCCAGCCGTAGCCGAGTAGTGCCACCGGCAGGAGCAGGAGGTAGCGCGACCCCTGCGGGCCCGTCAGCAGATCACCACCGGCGGTGAGGCCGAGCACCGTCGCTACCCCGACGGCCGAGCCGAGCGCGACCCGCCCGATCAGCCAGAGCGCGGTGCGCCACCGGTCGGCCCAACTGCCGGAGGGTTCGGCGGCGATGTCCTGCTCGCGGTCGGGCACCAGCAGCAGCCGCGCCTGGACCCCCTCAGCGCGCCGCGCCGCCGGGATGAGGGCGACGAGCAGCAGCAGGACGGAATCCACGGCCGCGGCCTCCGCCACGATCTGGCCGAGCGTCAGCCCCACCGTCCCCGGATAGACCAGCAGGACGACCCCCATGAAGATCCATCCGACCAGGAGGTGCAGCAGGCGCGCGTACGTGGCGCCGGCCAGCAGGGGGGCGAGGATCCTGGGCACGGCAATCTTGGTCACCGAGCCATCCTGCCAGGTCAGCTGCCGGTTCGGGATCACGCCCGGGGCCCGGGCGGGCTCCCTCCCGGGAGGGAGGCGGCTCCACTCCGCGGCGGGATCCGCCGGGAGCACCGCTCGGCTGGAATGTGATCGCCGGCCCGGACGCCGGCACCCGCACCGGACCACCCAGAGGGGAGCGCGGCCGTGATCGAAATCCAGGGCCTCAGCAAGGAGTACGGCGGACGGCGCGCCGTCGACGACCTGACCTTCGAGGTCCGGCCCGGCCTTGTGACCGGCTTCCTCGGCCCGAACGGCGCAGGCAAGAGCACCACCATGCGCCTGGTCCTGGGACTGGAGCGGCCCACCGCCGGACGCGCCCTCGTCGCCGGCCGCCCGTACGTCGAACTCCCCGACCCGCTGCGGCAGGTCGGCGCGCTGCTGGACGCCCAGGCCCTGCACGGCGGCCGGACGGCACGCGGCCACCTGCGCTGGCTCGCCGCGAGCAACGGCCTGCCGGAGCGCCGGGTCGACGAGGTGCTCGGCCAGGTCGGCCTGACGGACGCCGCGGGTCAGCGCATCCGCCGCTTCTCGCTCGGCATGCGCCAGCGCCTCGGGGTGGCGGCCGCGCTGCTCGGCGACCCCGCGGTGCTGCTGCTGGACGAGCCGGTCAACGGTCTCGACCCCGAGGGCATCCGTTGGATCCGCACGCTCCTGCGCGAACTCGCCGCCGAGGGACGGTCGGTGCTGGTCTCCTCCCACCTGATGAGCGAAATGGCGCTCACCGCCGACCGCCTGGTGGTGATCGGCCGCGGCCGGCTGCTGGCGGACGCCTCCACCGCCGAGTTCATCGAGCAGCACGGCCGCACCCGGATCCGGGTACGGGCCGTGGACCCGGCGAAACTGGCCGCGCTGCTCGGCGGCGGCGGCCACGACTTCACCGCCGTCCGAGCCGACGACGGCGCCTGGGAGGTGACCGGCGCCGAACCCGAGCGGATCGCCGCACTCGCCGCCGCGAACGGCGTCGTGCTGTACGAGATCGCGGTCCAACAGGACTCCCTGGAGGAGGCGTTCATGCGGATGACCGCCGACAGCGTCGAGTACCGCGCGGAGGTGACCGCATGAGCATCGGCTCCCCCGGGGCGTACGCGCCCCCCGCCGTCCGAGCCCTGCAGGTACTCCGCTCCGAGCGCATCAAGTTCACCACCCTCCGCTCGCTCTGGCTCACCCCGCTGCTCTCCCTGCTGCTCACCGCCGGCGTCACCACGGCCGTGGGCGCCGCGCTCGGCGGCGCGGAACCCCACATCGTCGTGGATCCCGGCGTGGGCGTCTTCTACGGGCTCAACTTCGGCCACGTCGCGCTGGCCTGCTTCGGCATCCTGCTGATCGGCCAGGAGTTCAACACCCGCATGATCGACGTCTCCCTCACCGCCGTCCCCCACCGCGCCCGGATGTACGGCGCGAAGCTCGCGCTCGGCGCACTGGTCGGCCTCCTCGTCGGCACGACCGCCACGGCGGGCGCCTTCGCGGGCTACGCGGCGACCGTCCCCGGCGACTGGCACGGCCCCGCCTTCACCCGCGCCGTCATCGCCGGAGTGCTGTACCCGCCGCTGCTGGTGGTGTTCTGCCTCGGGCTGACCACGCTGTTCGGCAACCTCACCGCCGCCATGGGCCTGATCACCCCGACCGTCTTCCTGGTCTCCCCGGCACTCGGCGGCCTGCCCGGGGCCCGGCTGGTGGCACAGTTCCTGCCCGACCGCGCCGGCCAGTACGCGCTGCACTACGTCGACGACCCGCAGGTCGTGTACGGGCACTGGACCGGACTGCTGATCATGGCGCTGTGGGCGGGCGCAGCCGCGTACGGCGGCCTGCGCGCCCTTCGGCGCGCCAAGTGACGCCGAACGAAGGGAAGATGACAATGAGCCTGAACCCGGACCCGAACCCGGGCCGCCGCGGCCGGACCCGGGGCCTGACCGCCAACGCCCTGACCGCCAACGCCCTGCGCGCCGAGCGGATCAAGTTCACCACCCTGCCCTCGCAGTGGGCGGCCCCGCTGACCGCGCTGGTGCTGACCGTGGGCATCACCGTCGCCGTCAACCTCGCCTACGGCACGAAGGACTACACCCCCGGCGAGGACCCGACCGGCGGGATCTACTACGGGCTGCTGTTCGGCCACGTCGCCGTGGCCTGCACGGGGATCCTGCTCATCGGGCAGGAGTTCAACACCCGCATGATCAGCACCTCGCTCACCGCCGTCCCCCGGCGCGGTCGGGCGTACGGCGCCAAGCTGCTGCTCGGCGCCGGGGTGGGACTGCTGCTCGGGCTGCTGTCGACGGCGGGCTCGTTCCTGGCCGTCGCCGCCACCGTCGGCCTGGACACGTCCACGCCGGGGCTGGGCCGCAGCTTCCTGGCCGGCGTGCTCTACCACCCGCTGCTGGTGCTGCTCTGCCTCGGAGCCACCGCGATGCTGGGCAACTTCAGTGCCGCGCTCGGCCTGCTCACCCCGATGCTGTTCCTCGGTACCACCGTCCTGGCGGCGCTCCCCGGCGTAGGCGAGGTCTGCCAGTTCCTGCCCGACCGGGCCGGCCTCCACGCGATGCGCACCCAGCCCGAGCCGGGCGTCCACTACGGCTACTGGACCGGCCTGCTGATCATGGCTCTGTGGGCGGGCGCAGCCGCGTACGGCGGTCTGCGGGCCCTGGAGCGGCGCGGGGGACAGTGACGGACTTCAGGTTTCCGCGAACAGACAACAAATGACAGATGACAGATTTCAACATCTGTTATCTGTCATCTGTTGCCTGTCATTCGTCCGCTGCCTGCCGCCTGCCGCCTGCCGAAACCCGACTTCCGTCACCGCAGCGCCGGGTGCTCCGCGATCACCGTGCAGCTGCCCGGGGCGATCTCGGTGAAGCCGGCGTCCTGCACCACCGGCAGCCCGCTGCGGACCAGTCCCTCCCACGCCTCCGGCGAGGCCGTCCGCACGGCCAGGGCGAAGCCGGACTCCGCCCACTCCTTGCGCTGCGCCTCGTCCAGCCGCCACCACGCGAGCTGGGCGGCGTGCCCGGTCTGCGCCATCGTCTTGCCCGCGCTCATCTCCAGCTCCGGGTTGAGCCACAGCACCGGCAGCCCCGGCTCGGGCGCGCCGACCTCGGCCGTCTCCTCCAGGTCCGTCCCGGAGACCTGCAGCTTGGCGAGCTCCTTCGGCCAACCGTCCAGCGGAACCGGCGGGAACACCCGCACCTCCGCCTCCTGCCCCTGCACCGTCACGCCCGGCAGTTCGCCCGCCCGCCGCCACTCTCCGCCCCGGGCCCGGCGGACCACCTTGCGGATCCGGGCATCCTCCCAGGACGCGACCTGCTCCGCCCACTCACCGTCCACCTCGGTCACCCGAGGGTCGGACAGCAGGGTGAGCACCGCCCGGGCCGAGGTCTCCAGCGCGTCCGTCCGCCCCGGCGGGGTGGCCCGCTCCATCCGGACGACCAACGGCAGCACGTACTGCGGCCGCGCGTCACGGTCCCCCGCGGCCGGGGAGTCGCCGGAACCGGAGCCAGAGCCGGTGTCAGACGCGGAAGACGGGGGGACGGAAGACGGGGCATCGAACGGAGAAGTCACCCGTCCAGCATGCCAGCCCCGTTTCCCCCGGCTCGGCCCGCCCTGGTCGATCCCCGTCCGCCCCCGTTCAGCGCAGCCGTTGCCGCAGCTCGTCCACGGCCGCCCGGATGCCCGCGCTGTAGACGTCCGCGGGCAGCACGTCCAGGCTTCGCACGGCCCGTTCGAGCTGCTCGCGCGCGAGGTCGGGCTCGCCGAGCTTGAGGTGGTCCGAGGCCAGGTTGAGGTGCAGTGAGGGATAGAAGGCACGCACCTGGAGGGCCGGTTCGTACGTCCGGGCGCGTTCGGCGGTCAGCGAGTCGGCGGCGGCCAGCGCCCGCAGGTCCCATTCCAGCTCGGCCCGCGGGTCGTCCTGCAGATCGGCCAGATAGTGCGCCAGCACGCACCGGTGGAAGACGTCCCGCTCCCCCAGCTCCTCCCAGAGCGCCTCGAAACTGGCCCGCGCCTCGGCCGTCCGACCGCGCTGTGCCGCCCGCACCCCGTCCAGCCCGAGCGCGATCCGGGTCAGCTCCGGTTCGTCCCCACCGGCCACATCGCGCATACCAGACACATCGGACATGCCCGCAGCCTAGCCGCCAACCCACCGAACCGCCCTGCCCGGCCCCACCCCGCCCTGCCCGGCCCGACCCGGCCCGGCCCGGCCGGAGGCGACACCCGACCAGCGCCGACGCCCGGTCAGCGCCGGTAGCCGCGCTGCGGGTCTCGCTCCTCCGCGTCCTCGTACATCAGGAACCAGCCCTCCGGGTGCGTGGCCGCCAGCAGCACCTCCGTCCGCTGCTCCGCGGCGAGCTCCGGGTCGCCGTCGTCCGGACCGTAGACGCCGAACAGTTCGTCGTGGCAGCCGTCCCAGTCGTAGTCGTAGAGGTCGGCCGGAAGGTCGCCCATCATGTCCGCCACCGACTCGGGCTGTGCGCCGAGCAGGGTCCGGGCGTCCACCAGCGCCATCCGCAGCGCGATCTCCTCGGCCAGGCAGCGCGGCAGCGGCCACTCGCCGAGCGCGAGGTCGTCGGCCAGGTCGTCGAAGACCCGGGCCATGGTGCGCCGCCAGCCCCGGTGCATCCGCCAGGTGCGCTGGGGCAGCCGGGCGAAGACCGTCCAGTCCGTGTCCTCGCCGTCGGCGACCTCCTCGTCCCCGTGCTCGTCGAGGTCGTCGTAGGCCGCGTCGGCCAGGCCGAGCAGCTGGGCGTGGAGCAGGCAGGCGGTGCGCGGGGTGAGCGTCCAGTCCGCGCCCGCGCCGCCGCCGTCCTCCTCGTCGCCCTCCAGCGGGAACAGCTCGGCGAAGTCCGGCGTGAAGTCCTCGGTCACGCTGATCTCCAGCGTGCCGCCGACCGCCTCGACCCCGGGGATGGCGGCCACCAGCCGGTCGGGGTGCAGCAGCGCGCCGAGCGCCGCGTTGGCGTCCTCGGCGACCTCGCGCAACAGTTCGCGGCGCTGGCCGGCCGGGTCGATGCCGTCGAAGTCCAGCTCCTCGACGGCCCTGATCGCGGCCGCACGCAGGGCCGGCCAGTCGGTGATCCGCAGGCCCAGCACCACCGTCGCCTCGATCTCCTGCGCACCGGAGTCCTCCGCCGCGCCCGGCCCCTGTGGATGATCGCTTCGCTCGCCCATGGGGCTACGGTACGGCTTTTCGGCCGCCCGATCACCGGTCGGGACCAGCTTCCGGAAGCCTTCTCGGCCAACGCCCGGCCGCGCCTCTGTCACTCGGACGCCCGACATCGGCAGGATGGGCCCCATGGCTGACATCAACGAGTTCGGCGGCGGGCAGGGCCCGAACGCCGACGTCCTGGTCGTGACCACCAATGACATCCCCGGTTTCCGGGTCGATCACGTGATCGGCGAGGTCTTCGGGCTGACCGTCCGCAGCCGCCACCTCGGCAGCCAGATCGGTGCCGGTCTGAAGTCGCTGATCGGCGGCGAGCTGCGCGGTCTGACGAAGACCCTCGTCGAGAGCCGCAACGAGGCGATGCAGCGGCTGGTCGAGCAGACCAAGGCCCGCGGCGGCAACGCCGTCCTGATGATGCGCTTCGACGTGACGGAGGCCGCCGACGTCGGCACCGAGGTCTGCGCCTACGGCACCGCCGCCGTGATCTCCCCGGTCAGCTGACGCCCGCGCTCCCCGCCCGACGCTTCCCCGCGCCTACGCTCGTCGTCCCTACGCGTCCCCACGCCTACGCTCGCCATCCCTACGCGGCCCCGTCCCTACGCTCGCCGTCGCCGCGATCCCCGCTCGCAGAACGGCGGGAACAGCCACCGGACCCCCGATGTTTCAGAGGCGTGACTGTTTACGGTGCAACCAACCACGCGGCAACGGACCACGGAACGACGGACGGGACGCCGCAGCTCGTGGACGTCCTGGTGGTGGGTGCCGGGCAGGCGGGCCTGTCCGCCGCCTACCACCTGCGCCGACGCGGCTTCGCCCCCTACCGGGCGGGTACCGAGGGCGGCTTCGTCGTCCTCGACGCCGATGCCGGGCCGGGCGGCGCCTGGGCGCACCGCTCGCCGTCCCTGCGGATGGCCACCGTGCACGGCTTCCACGACCTCCCGGACGCCGAACTCCCGCCGGTCGACCCCGAGGCCCCCGCGCGCGAGGTGGTGCCGGGGTACTTCGCAGCGTACGAGGCCCGGCACGCGCTCCCGGTCGTACGCCCGGTCGCGGTGCGCGCCGTACGCGCCGAGTCAGAGCTCCCCGACTCCCGGCTGCTGGTCGAGACCGACCGCGGCACCTGGTCCACCCGCGCGCTGATCAACGCCACCGGCACCTGGACCCGCCCGTTCCTCCCGCACTACCCGGGCCACTACGCCGGTCGGCAGCTGCACTACGCCGACTACCGCGGCCCCGAGGAGTTCGCGGGCAAGCGCGTCCTGGTGGTGGGCGGCGGCGCCTCGGCGATCCAGGTGCTGTCCGAGGTCGCGGCGGTCGGCGAGACGGTCTGGGTCACCCGCTCCGAACCCGTCTTCCACGACGGACCGTTCACCCCCGAGTACGGGCGCGCGGTGGTCGCCAAGGTCGAGGAGCGGGTCCGGCAGGGCCTGCCGGTGCGCAGCGTGGTGAGCGTGACCGGGCTCGGCCCATCCGTCGCCTACCGCCGCGCCGAGGAGCTGGGCGCGCTGCAGCGCCGCCCGATGTTCGACCGCCTCACCGAGCGCGGGGTCGCCTGGGGCGACGAGGAGCTGGCGGTGGATGCGATCGTCTGGGCCACCGGCTTCCGGCCCGAGGTCGGTCACCTCGGGCCGCTCGGCCTGCGCTCCCCGGGTGGCGGCATCGCGCTCACCGCCACCCGCGCGACCGCCGATCCGCGGGTCCACCTGGTCGGGTACGGCCCGTCCGCCAGCACCGTCGGCGCCAACCGGGCCGGACGCGCGGCCGTCAACGACCTGGTCAAGCTGCTCGGCGACCCGGCGGAGCAGCCCGTCCCGGCGGCCGCCGTCTGACCAGCCGCCGTGCCGGCACCGGGCCACCACTGGACCGCCCTCGACCGCCCGACCACTCGAAACGGCCTGGCGGCTCAGCGGTCGTAGTCGACCGTCACCTTGTCGGTGAGCGGGCGGGCCTGGCAGGTGAGGACGTAGCCGGCGGCCAGCTCCTTCTCCTCCAGGGCGAAGTTGCGGCGCATCTCCACCTCGCCCTCGGTGACCAGGGCGCGGCAGGTGCCGCAGACGCCGCCCTTGCAGGCGAACGGCAGGTCGGGACGGGAGCGCTGGGCGCCGTCCAGGATGGAGCGGTCGCGCGGGAGGCAGAGGGTGCTGCCGCGGCCGTCGAGGACGACGGTGACCTCGCTCTGCGCGCCGTCGTCCGTCCGGTCCGCGGGATCCGTCCGGTCCCAGTCCTCGTCGCGCTCGGGGAACGGCTCGTCCTCGGCGTGGAACAGCTCCTGGTGCACGCGCTCGCCGGGGACGCCCAGCTCGGCGAGCAGATCCTTCGCCCCGGCGACCATGCCGAACGGGCCGCACAGCCACCAGTGCCCGACGCTCCCGACGTCCACCAGCGCCGCCAGCAGAGCCCGCACCCGCTCCGGGTCGAGGCGGCCGCTGAGCAGCTCGGCGTCCCTGGTCTCCCGGGAGAGCACGTGGACCAGCTGGAAGCGGCCGAGGTAGCGGTCCTTCAGGTCGGCCAACTCGTCCGCGAACATCACGGTGTCGCTGCGCCGGTTCCCGTAGAGCAGGGTGACGGTGGAGCGGCGGTCGGCGGCCAGCACCGAGCCGGCGATCGACAGCATCGGGGTGACGCCGGAGCCCGCCGCGAGCAGCACGTGGTCAGCGGGGACGCCGAGCTCGGGGGTGAACAGGCCCGACGGCGTCAGCACATCCACCTCCTCACCGGACCGCGCCTCGCGCACCAGCCAGCGCGAGAACAGCCCGCCCGGCACCTCCCGGACGGCGATCCGCAGCGGACCGCCGACGGGCGCGCAGATCGAGTACGAGCGGCGCTCGTCGGCGCCGTCCACCAGCTTGCGCAGCGTCAGGGTCTGCCCGGGGCGGAAGGCGTACTCCTCCGCCAGCTCGTCCGGCACCGCGAAGGTGACCGCCACGGCGTCCTCGCAGAGCCGCTCCACCCGGTCGATCCGCAGCCGGTGGAAGGCGGGGCGCCGGGCCGGGCGGATACCGGTCGCCCGGGTGTCGGTCGCCTGGGCGCCGGTCGCCGGGGCCTCGGCGGAGTCGGGCGAAACAGCGGCGGACGAGGCGGCGGGCATTCAGATCTCCTTGACGCGTTCGAAGGGCTCCCGGCAGTCGCGGCAGCGCCAGAGCGCCTTGCAGGCGGTGGAACCGAAGCGGGACAGCTCCTCCGTCTCCGTACCGCCGCACTGCGGGCAGGGCACGGGGGCCGGGGCGGCTGCCGTTCGGGCCTCGGTCCCAGTGCGGGTCGCGATGCCGGTGCGGGTCGGGCCGAGGGCGAGCGGGACCGGTCCGGCCGCCTGGACGGCGGAGGTCGGACGCGGCGGGGCGATGCCCGCCTCGGTGAGCTTGCGGCGGCCCTCGGCGGTGATCAGGTCGGTGGACCACGGCGGGTCCAGCCGCAGCCGTACCCGGACGTCCGGGTACCCGGCCGCGCGCAGTCGGCGGTCCACGTCGGCGGCCATCTCGGCGACGGCGGGGCAGCCCGAGTAGGTCGGGGTCAGCCAGGCGGTGACGCTGCCGCTGCCGCCGTCCACCTCGACGTCGGCCAGGACGCCGAGGTCGGCCAGGGTGAGCATCGGCAGTTCCGGGTCTGGAACGGCCGCGGCGACCGCCCAGGCCGGGTCGCGGGTCGTGCCGACGGTCGTCCCGTCGGCCGCTGTCCCGCCGGCCGTTGTCCCGCTGACGGTCTTCGTCACCACGTCGCCCCCGGATGTGCGCGGGCCACCACCTGCAGCTCGGCGAGCAGCGGGCCGAGGGCCTCGGTGTGCACGCCGTCGCGCCCGGCCCGGCCGAGGACGGTGGCCAGCGGCGGCACCTCCGGGACGGTCAGCCCGGCCTCGGTGAGGACGGCGGCGAGCGAGCGCAGCACCGGTTCGCGCAGGGTGGCCGGGTCGACGCCCACCCGCAGCTCCACCGGGTGCGCCGTGAACAGCTCCTCCAGCAGCGGCCAGACGGCGTCCAGCCCGGCCTGCATCCGCTCGGCGGAGTACGGCGTGCCGTCGCCGAGGCGCAGCGTCCAGGCGGTGGCGTACTCGCGGTGGTACGCCAGCTCCTTGACGCCCCGGGCGGCGACCGCCGCCAGCACCGGGTCGGGGTGTGCGCTCAGCGCCTCGTACAGGGCCCCGCGGGCGGTGGCGAACACCAGCAGCCGGGCGATCGAGTACGCGAAGTCGCCGTTCGGCGTCTCCACCAGCCGGACGTTGCGGAACTCGTGGTCCTCGCGCCAGTACGCCAGGTCGTCCTCGGTGCGGCCGGAGCCGTCCGCCTGGCCGGCCCGGGTGAGCAGCAGGCGGGCCTGGCCGAGCAGGTCGAGGCCCAGGTTGGCGAGCGCGACCTCCTCCTCCAGCTCGGGCGCCCGGGTGCACCACTCGATCAGCCGCTGGGCGAGGATCAGGGCGTCGTCGCCGAGCATCTGGCAGTAGGCGGCGAGGTCCGCGCCGTCCAGCCCGGCGGGCAGGTCGGTGTCCACGCCGAGCAGCGGGTCGGCGAAGCCCGTCCCGTACGCCCAGCGGCCCTCGCCCTCGGGGCCGGGGACGGCCTCGGCGAGGCTCAGGTACACGTGGTCGTCCTCGGTGGTGGACGTGGTGTGGTCGTGCACGGTGGCTCCCCCGTCAGATGTGCGGGACATCCTCGGGGATGTCGTAGAAGGTCGGGTGGCGGTAGACCTTGTCGCCGCTGGGCTCGAAGAACGGGTCGCGCTCGTCCGGGGTGGAAGCGGTGATCGCGTCCGAGCGGACCACCCAGAGGCTGACGCCCTCGTTGCGGCGGGTGTAGAGGTCGCGGGCGGCGAGCAGGGCCATCCGGTCGTCGGACGCGTGCAGCGAGCCGACGTGGACGTGGTTCAGGCCGCGCCGGGGGCGCACGAACACCTCGTACAGCGGCCAGCCGGCCTTGGACTCGGTCACTTTCCGTTCTCCTGTTCGGTGGCGTGCGGGGCGGGCTGCTGGGCGGACTGCTCCGCGGCGCGCTTGGCGGCGTAGGCGACGGCCGCCTCGCGGACCCAGGCGCCGTCCTCGTGGGCGGCGCGGCGGCGTTCGATCCGCTGGGCGTTGCAGGGGCCCTGGCCGCGGATGACCCGGTTCAGCTCGGACCAGTCCGGCTCGCCGAAGTCCCAGCCGCCGCGCTCCTCGTTCCAGCGCAGCTCGGGGTCGGGCAGGGTGACGCCCAGGTGCTGGGCCTGCGGGACGGTCATGTCGACGAAGCGCCGGCGCAGCTCGTCGTTGCTGTGCCGCTTGATCCGCCAGGCCATCGAGCGCGCGGAGTTCGGCGAGTCGGCGTCCGAGGGGCCGAACATCATCAGCGACGGCCACCACCAGCGGTCCACGGCGTCCTGGACCATCCGGCGCTGGGACTCGGTGCCGCGCATCAGCGTCATCAGGAGCTCGTAGCCCTGGCGCTGGTGGAAGGACTCCTCCTTGCAGATCCGCACCATCGCGCGGGCGTACGGGCCGTAGCTGCAGCGGCAGAGCGGGACCTGGTTGCAGATCGCCGCACCGTCTACCAGCCAGCCGATCACGCCGACGTCGGCGAAGGTGAGGGTCGGGTAGTTGAAGATCGAGGAGTACTTCTGGCGGCCGGAGATCAGCTTCTCGGTGAGCTCGGCGCGGTCGACGCCGAGGGTCTCGGCGGCGGCGTAGAGGTAGAGGCCGTGACCGGCCTCGTCCTGGGCCTTGGCGAGCAGGATGGCCTTGCGGCGCAGCGAGGGGGCCCGGGTGAGCCAGTTGCCCTCGGGCTGCATGCCGATGATCTCCGAGTGGGCGTGCTGGGCGATCTGGCGGATCAGGGTGGCCCGGTAGGCGTCGGGCATCCAGTCCCTGGGCTCGATCCGCTGTTCGGCGGCGACGACCGCCTCGAACCGGTCCTCCGGCGTCTGTGCGGGGACCGCCTCTGCCACCTCTGCTGTCACCACGGTCCCCTCTCGTGTCCTGCCCTGCCGGTCCGCCCGGGACTCGGGGCGCCAACCGACTGACCGTTCGGTCGGTACCATTCTGCGCGGCGGGGCGGAGGGATGGCAAGGCAGGAAACAGATAACAGCTGACAGATTTCGAAATCTGTCAGCTGTTATCTGTCATCTGTGATCTGTTCGCCGTCGGCTGCCCGCCGCGGGCGGTCAGCCCTCAGGCGTCAGCGGTCCACCGCTCGCTCACCCCTCCGCGCGGTCGCGCAGTCGCGGCAGCGGGACGGCGAGGAGCGCCGCCAGCAGGGCGATCCGGGGGGCGATCTGGTCCAGCCGGATGTGTTCGTGCCGGGCGTGGGCCCCGGCACCCACCGCGCCGAAGCCGTCCAGCGTCGGGAGCCCGCGCGAGCCCGGCAGATTGGTGTCCCCCGCCCCGCCCGCCGGGGCGCCGTCCAGCTGCTGTCCGAGCACCGCGGCGAGCGAACGCACGTGCCGCAACAGCGGGTTGCCGGTCCGCTCGGGCCACGCCGGACGGCTGGACAGCACCTCCGTCCGCACCCGGGCACCCGGGCGCAGCGCGGTGAGCCGGGCGAGGTGGTCGAGCGTACGGCGCTGCGCCTCGGCGGTGGAGAAGCGCAGGCCGAGCTCGGCCTCGGCCCGGCCCGCGACCACGTTGGCCCGTGAACCGCCGCTGATCCGACCGGCGTTGAGCTCGGTACCGGGCTGGCCCGCGAGACCGCGGACGAGCACGAGCTGGTCCACCAGTTCGTCGACCGCCGACACCCCGTCGTGGGCGTCGTTGCCCGCGTGCGCCTCGCGCCCGGTCACGGTGAGCCGGACCCGGGTGCTGCCGCGCCGCGCGGTCTTCAGCCGACCGTCGGGGTGCGGCGGTTCGAGCCCCAGCACCGCGGCCGCGCCGCGCAGTTGGCGCTCGACCAGGCGCCGCCCGTCCGGGCTGCCGACCTCCTCGTCGGAGACCACGACCAGGCGCACGGATCGGTGCGGCCGCTCCCCCAGGTCGGCGAGCAGCGCCAACGCGCCCTCCAGGATGGCGAGTCCACCCTTCATGTCGACCACGCCGGGGCCGGTGAGCCGACCGTCCTGCTCGGTGACCGGCCAGTCCGCCAGGGTGCCGACCGGCCAGACCGTGTCATGGTGGCCGACGATCAGCAGGTGCGGCAGGGAGTCGTCCCGTCCCTCCCACTCCAGCACGAGGTGGTCGCCGGCCGGACCGGGTTCGCGGCGGGCGGTGGCACCGGTGGCGCGGAAGCCGGCGGCCAACTCCTCGGCGAGCGCATCCAGTCGGGGAGCGTCCCCACTGGGCGACTCGATTCGGGCCAGGTCGGCGCAGCGGCGTCGGACGGCGCCTGCGAGCGTACGGGCACGGGCGCTGAGCGCCTGCGGCAGACCGGGCAGCGCCGCGGTGACGGTGGCGTTCGCGGCGGCCGCGGTGGCTGCAGCAGGTGGGGTAGGTGCGGCAGGCGCGGCAGACGCGGTAGGTGTCGCGGCTGTGGCGGGGGCTTCGCCGTCGGTGGCGGCCGGGACTGAGACCTGGACTCGGTCGGGTTCGGCGGCGGCCCCCGGTGCGGCGGGCGACCCGACGATCTGCGGACTCAACGCTCGCCTCCGCGGCCGCCGCCGGTATTCAGCGGCCGGACCGGCCGACCGCTCCCCCCCGGGTACCAGGCCCGGCCGGACCTCACCGTGAGACCGGGATGGTCGGCGGCCCGCCGGAACGGCCCGTCTGGCCCAAGTGCGGTGGAACGGCTGGGCGACGTGCTTGGCATTGCGTCCTCCTCGCTCGATCCGGTGGCCCCGGTCCGCCCGGAGCCCCGTGGACGGCGGCCTCCTGGCGGCGGGCGCAGTGGCCGGACCGCCGCAGGGAAGCCGAGATGTGAGCCTAGAAGAACCGTTCGGTTCCCTGCGAGGTGGCCCTGCTCTCAGCGTGCCGGTACCGGGCCCCAGCCTCGGACACCCGTCGGAGAACGGCGGCGGGCGCACGGCGCGCGGGCCTGGATCGGCGCGCGGGCGCGGTCGCCGGATCGCGCCCATCTCCACCATGGACCCGCCGCCCGAGTTCGGCAGCGCAAACGGCCAAGGCACGGCATTTCCACGCCGGATGGGTGACCGCGGCTCAGCCCGCGGTACGAACCGGGAGCACGCGACGGCTCAGGGAAGCCCGCTCCGGCACCGCGCCTGACTCCGGGAGAACGTCCGGGGAACACCCGCGTGAACACCGGTCGATGGAATGCCCCGACGAGCCCCGCCGTGCGCCGCCACCGAAGGAGCGACCGAGGAACCACTGAAGGAATCACCGGAGGAGCCCCCGCTGAAGCCTCCGCCGCCGTTCTCAGGCACCGTCCCCGGTCAGCCCGGCATCGCGTGCCAGCAGCGCGGCCTGGACCCGGTTGCCGACGCCGAGCCCGGTCAGGATCCGGCTGACGTGCGCCTTGACGGTGCTCTCGCGCATCCCCAGGACGCCCGCGATCTCGGCGTTGGAGAGCCCGTCGGCCAGTTCGCGCAGGACGTCGGTCTCGCGCGGGGTGAGCCCGGCGACCCGGCCGCGGGCGGCGACCGATCGGGGCGCACCGACGCGGTGGTAGCGGTCGATCAGGCGCCGCGCGGCCGCCGGGTGCAGCATCCCCTGGCCGCCCGCGACGACGTGCACGGCCCGGGCGATCTCGGCGGGCGGGGTGTCCTTCAGCAGGAAGCCGTCGGCCCCGGCGGCGAGCGCTTGGTACACGTACTCGTCCAGGTCGAAGGTGGTGAGCGCGATGACCCGCGGGGCGTCGGGCAGTTCGCGCAGGCGCCGGGTGGCGGCGATGCCGTCGAGCCGGGGCATACGGATGTCCATCAGCGCGACGTCGATCCGCCGGCTCCCGGCGAGTTCGACGGCCTGGAGCCCGTCGGCGGCCTCGGCGACCACGGTCAGCGCCGGGTCCTGGGCGAGCAGGTCGACCAAGCCGAGGCGGACCAGCGCATCGTCGTCGACCACCATCGTACGGATCACGCGATATCCTCCTTCGACTGCCGACTCGGTCGCTTCGCTTGCCCGTGCTGCGTCGGTTGCCCATGCTGCGTCGGTTGCCCATGGTGCGTCGGTTGCCCATGGTGCGCCGGTTGCCCGTGCTGCGTGCGGTGCCCGTACGGCTTCGCTTGCCCGTGCGGCTTCGGCTGTCGCGGCGCCGGGGGCGGATCGCCGGTACGGGCGGGGGCGGGCTCCGCCATCGTCTGCGGCGGCCGACCCGGCGCGGGCAGTTGGGCGGAGAGCCGGAAGCCGCCGCTGCCGTCCGGGCCCGCGTCGAGGTGGCCGCCGAGCGCGCCGACCCGTTCGCTCAGCCCCACCAGGCCGTACCCGCCGCCGGCGACCGGACCGTCCGGCGGCGCCTCGCCCGGACCGTTGCGGACCTCGACGGTGGTCGCCGGCTCCCCGTAGCCGACCCGGACGGTGACCGGCGCGGCGGGCGCGTACTTGCGGGCGTTGGTCAGCGCCTCCTGGACCAGGCGGTGCACGGCCAGCCGGTGGGTGGTCGGGACGGTCTCCGGATCTCCCGCGAGCGCCAGTTCGACCCGCTGCCCGGCCTGGGCCGCCTCGCCGACGAGTTCGGTGAGGTCGCGCAGGGCGGGCGCCGGAACGGCCGCGGTGACTTCCGCGATCCCTACCGGCCCGACCCCCGCCGGCACGACCCCCGCCGGCACGACCCCCGCCGACGCGGACGGCTCCTCTTCCACTGCCGGTTGGGGCGGCGGGTCGGCGCGCAGGGCTCCCAGGACGTCGCGCAGGTCGTCGAGCGAGCGAGCCGCGGTGGTGCGCAGCAGTTCGAGGCGGTGGGTGAGGCGGTCCTTGTCCGCGGCGACGGTCCCGGCCCGGGCCTGGTCGCGCAGCACCCCGGCGTGCAGCACCAGCAGGCTCAGGCGGTGGGCGAGCACGTCGTGCATCTCCCGTGCGATCCGGGCACGTTCGGCGGACCTGGCCTGCTCGGCGCGCAGCTCGCGCTCCCGCCGCAGCGCGTCGACCTGCTCGTGCAGGGTGCGGATCAGCACCCGTCTGCCGTGCAGCCACAGGCCGACGGACAAGGTGGCGGCCTGGACGAGGAGTTGGGAACCGGCGGCGCCCGCCCAGCCGGCCAGCGACTGCGCGTCGGTCGCGCCGGACACCGCGATGACGGCGCCACCGGCCACCGCCGGGCCGGTCCGGCCGAGGTAGGCGAGGTAGAAGACGCTGAACATACCGGGGAAGGCGCGGTTGAGCAGTCCGGCGCTGAGCACCGGCAGTACGGCGGAGACGACCGGGTAGCGGCGGGCGAGGAGCAGCGAGAGCGCGGCGAGCGCGGCCACGACCGTCCAGGACACCCGGAACGGACCGTCGGCGTGGAGCCACTGGACCAGCCCCTCCTCGACGGTGAGGGCGAGCAGGCCGAGCAGCAGCAAGGTGTCCGTCCAGGGGCGGTGGTCCGGGCCGTACCAGTCGAGCAGATTCCTGCGCATCGGGCTCCTCCTTTCCCCGGTTCGTCGTTCCCCGGTTCGTCATTCCCCGGTTCGTCGTTCCCCGGTTCGTCGTTCCCCGGTTCGTCGTTCCCCGGTTCGTCATTCCCCGGTTCGTCGCTCCTCGTTGCCTCGTTCCAAGGGGCTTCCCGGGCTCGATGCTAGGGGCGCCCGGCGCCGAGGCGCCCCTGTCTTCCGGCCAACCCCACCCTCGACTTTCGTCGGGGGTCCGCGTCGCTGACCGGCCGATTCGCGACACTCCCGCCCTCCCTAGCGTCGACGGCATGACGAACGAACAGCTGATCCAGCGCGCCGACTCGGCTCCCTGCAGGCACAGTTCACCCTCGCGCGACGACCGCCTGCTGTTCCTCGCCGAGGCCCTGCGCTCCTTCCACGACACCGGCGCGCTGGCCCCCAGCGGCCCGGAGTTGGTGAGCGCGCTGGTGGTTCCGGTCTCCAGCCGACCGAACCGCCCGATCTCGGTGCTCGAGGTCGGCGCCGGCACGGGCGTGGTGACCCGTCGCCTGGTCCAAGTGCTGCGCCCGGGCGACCGCTTGCACGTCGTCGAGGCGAACCCTCGGTTCGTCGACCGGCTGCGCGAGGACCCGGTGCTCGCCGCCCGCCACCCGGCGGTCGGCCTGCGGCTCTCGGCCTGCCGGGTCGAGGAACTGCCGCAGCACCGTCCGCCGACACTGCCGGGGGACGGACCGGAGGAGCACGGGGAGCGGCCCGGGGAGCGGTACGACGCGATCGTGTCCGGGTTGCCGTTCACCAACTTCCACCCCGCACAGGTCCGCGAGATCCTCGACCTCTACCTGCGGCTGCTGACGCCGGGCGGCGAGCTGACGTACTTCGGCTACCTCGGCACCGCGACGGCACGCACCCTCACCTCGGGGCCCCGCCGGGGCGCCCGCCACCGGGCGGTGGTGCGGCTGCTGCGGGAGTTCGAGGCGGCTTACGGACTGGGCTCGCGCACGGTGTGGCGCAATCTGCCGCCCGCCCGCGCCCACCTCCTCCGTTCCCCCGGCGGCCGCGAGGACTGGAGGGCGACCGGGGAGGTTGCGACCGGGGACGCGGCGCCTGGGGCGCTCGAAGACACGACCGCCGACCGATCATCCCTAACAGATGACAATCGACAGATTTCAACTTTCAGATAACAGACGACAGCGAACAGATTTTGAAATCTGTTCGCTGTCGTGCCATAGTGGCACCCGGACCGCCCTACCCCGGGCCCCAGCCCGGGCTCCCCTCGGACCCAGGAGTGCCCATGCCCTCGACCACCCGCCTCGCACAGCGCCCTCTCGGCGCCTCCGGCCCCGTCACCTCCGCCCTCGGCCTCGGCTGCATGGGCATGTCCGACTTGTACGGCCCCGCCGACGAGGCCGAGAGCATCGCCACCATCCACGCCGCCCTCGACGCCGGGATCACCCTCCTCGACACCGGCGACTTCTACGGCATGGGCCACAACGAACTGCTGATCCACGAGGCCCTGCGCGGCCGCGACCGGGAGAGCGTGCAGATCAGCGTGAAGTTCGGCGCCCAGCGCAGTCCGGACGGCCAGTGGCTCGGCTACGACGCGAGCCCCGCCGCCACCAAGACCGCGCTCGCCTACACCCTGCGCCGTCTGCGCACCGACTACGTCGACGTCTACCGCCCCGCCCGCCTCGACTCGAAGGTCCCGATCGAGGAGACGATCGGTGCCATCGCCGACCTGGTGAAGGCCGGCCACGTCCGCCACATCGGCCTCTCCGAGGTCGGCGCCGACACCCTGCGCCGCGCCGCCGCCGTCCACCCGATCAGCGACCTGCAGATCGAGTACTCGCTGCTCACCCGGTCGATCGAGGCCACCGTCCTCCCCGCCGCCCGCGAACTCGGCATCGGCATCACCGCGTACGGCGTGCTCTCCCGCGGCCTGCTCAGCGGCCACTGGAACCAGGAGCGCGCCCTCACCGGCACCGACTTCCGCAGCCACAGCCCGCGGTTCCAGGGCGAGAACCTGGCCCACAACCTCGCGCTGGTCGAGGCGCTGCGCGCGATCGCCGCCGCGAAGGGGGCGAGCGTCGCCCAGGTCGCCATCGCCTGGGTGGCCTCGCGCGGGCAGGACATCGTCCCGCTGGTCGGCGCCCGCCGCCGGGAGCGCCTCACCGAGGCCCTCGGCGCGCTGGACGTCACGCTGACAGCGGCCGACCTCGCCGCCATCGAGGCGGCCGTCCCCGCCGGCTCCGCCGCAGGTGACCGGTACGCTGCCGCCCAGATGGCCCACCTGGACAGCGAGCGCTGACCGGCCCGGGCCGCCAGCACCGGCACCGATCCACAGCCCCACGGCCCCACCCGACCGCACGACCCTAAGGACGGACCTCCCCGTGACCACGGACACCACACTGACCGCCGAGCAGATCCTGATCGCGGCGGAGGACGTCCTCCGGCGGTTCGGCCCGGCCAAGGCCACCGTCGTGGACGTCGCCCGCATCCTCGGCGTCAGCCACAGCAGCGTCTACCGCCACTTCCCGAGCAAGGCCGCGCTGCGCGAGGCGGTCACCCAGCGCTGGCTCGACCAGGCGCACCACGAGCTCGCGACCATCTCCACCGAGGGCGGCCACGCCGCCGAGCGGCTGCACCGCTGGCTGACGACGCTGTTCGCGGCCAAGCGCAAGAAGGCGCTCGACGACCCGGAGCTGTTCGCGACCTACATGGTGCTGGTGGAGGAGACCAGCGGCACCGTCGACGCCCACATCGACACCCTGGTCGACCAGATCGCGCAGATCGTCCAGGACGGCATGGACGGCAAGGAGTTCAAGCTCGCCCACATCCGCAACACCGCCCGCGCCGTCTTCGACGCCACCGCCCCGTTCCACGACCCTGCCTACGCGACCACCTGGTCCGCCCCCGAGGCCGACGACCGCTTCGAAGCCGTGTGGAAGCTCGTCCTCGGCGGCCTGAAGGCCAAGTGACGCAGCCCGGGCAGGTGATCGGGAGCCACGGATGACCGGGGCGCCGGCGCCCGGAGGAAAATCCGGTCGTCGGCGCCTCGGCCGTCCCGGCATACTGACCGCACACAGTTGATCTCACATGGAGGATGACATGCGTGCGGCCGGTCCTGTCCTGGACAGCCTGCAGGGGCTCGCCCTCGGCGACGCCTTCGGCGACCGCTGGTTCTCGGTCCCGGTGGACGAAGCCCCCTCGGCGCTGGCCGCCCGCCTGGTCCGCCCCGCGCCCTGGCACTGGACCGACGACACCGCGATGGCGCTCGTGCTGGTCCGTCACCTCACCACCCACGGCGAGGTCCGGCAGGACGAGCTGGCCGGGGAGTTCGCCGCCGAGTACACGCGCGAGTACGGTCGCAAGTACGGCCCGTCGATGCACCGCGTGCTACGCGGGATCCAGGCGGGCGGGGACTGGCGCGCCATCACCTCCAGCCAGTTCGAGGGCCAGGGTTCGCACGGGAACGGCGCCGCGATGCGGGCCGCCCCGCTGGGCGCCTGGTTCGCCGACGACCTGGCCGAGGTGGCCCGGCAGGCCGAACTGCAGGCGCTCACCACGCACTTCCACCCGGAGGCGGTGATCGGTGCCGTCGCGGTCGCCCTCGCGGCGGCGTTCGCCGTCCGGAGCCGGGGCGAAACCCCGCCCGGCCGGGCCGAGTTGCTGACCGAGGTCGCCGGACGGCTGCCGGACAGCGACGTCCGGTCCGGACTGCGGATCGCCGCCCGGTTGCCCGGGCACACCAGCGTCCGCCACGCCGCCAACGTGCTCGGTTCCGGGGTCCTGATCTCCGCCCCGGACACCGTCCCGTTCGCCCTGTGGTCCGCCGCCGGGCACCCGGACTCACTGCCCGAGGCGCTCTGGCAGACCCTGGAGGGCTGGGGCGACCAGGACACCACCTGCGCCATCGCCGCCGGGGTGGTCGCCGCCCGCACCGGGCTCGCCGACGTCCCGCCCGCCTGGCTCGCCGCGCGGGAGGAACTGCCCGACTGGGTCGCCGGATCGGCGGCGCCCGCGGCCCGGTAGCCGACCGCGACGGCCGGTCGGCGCCCGCTGGCCGGCGACGGCCGGTCGGCACCGGCCGGTCAGCGCCGGACGATGCGGAGGAGCACCCCGTAGATGAAGAGCAGCACCACCGCGCCGCCGATCGCCGACACCCAGGTCGTCAGGTCGAGGAAGCTCACCTTCACCGACCCGTGCATCCAGTGCGAGACGATCCAGGTGCCGACGTAGGAACCGGCGATGCCGATCAGGGTGGTGCCGATCAGCCCGCGCTGACCCTTGCCCGGCATCGCCATCCTGGCCAAGGTCCCCGACACCAGGCCCAGCAGGATCCACGCCATCCAGCTCATCCGTCGCCCCTCGCGTCATCGGCGTGACGGCCCCATCGAGACTCCGGGCCCGGACCGAAGGACGCGAGAGGGCGCCGAATGGTTTCCGGCGCCCCCGACGACCCACGCGAACCGGCCACCGGGACCGCCCCCGCTCCGAACGACCCGCGAGTGGACGGCATGCCCCGCCGCCGCCCCTTCGCCTCGCCCTCACCTCGCTCTCGCGGCGAACTCACCCTTCATCGGCGCGAGTTGCCGAAGAGCAGCCGGTAGACGATCAGCAACACCAGGGCGCCACCGATCGCCGACACCCAGGTCGCCCCGTCGAAGAAGTGCGCGTTGATCGACCGGTGCATGAAGTGCGACGCGATCCAGCCGCCGACGAAGGACCCGGCGATGCCGATCAGGGTGGTCACGATCAGGCCGCCCGGGTCCTTGCCCGGCAGCAGTAGCTTGGCCAGCGCTCCCGCCAGCAGGCCCAGCACGATCCACGCGACGATGCTCATCCGTCCGTTCCTCCCGTCCGCGGCGCGACGGCCCCGTTCCGTGCGCTCTGCCCCGGAGGACGCCCCCGCCCACCACCCGGTTCCGACCCGCACGGGCCACAACGTCCGGAACCGGCCACCGCCCTCCCCCTCCCGACCGCGCGTGGCGTCCTTCCGGCGGACCGTCCGCGCCGGAATACTGCGGCCATGCGCATCCTGATCGCCACCGCCGGGTCCCGTGGCGACGTGGCCCCCTTCACCGGGCTCGGGGTCCGCCTGCGGGCGGCCGGCCACCAGGTGGCCGTCGCCACCCACACGACCTTCGCCCAGTCCGTACGGTCGGCCGGGCTGGAGTTCCGCGCGCTGCCGCTCGACCCGCGCGCGGAACTCGCCTCCGAACAGGGCCGACGACTGCTGAAGGCCGGCAGCGGACCGGCGGTCGTCCTCCAACTCCTCCGTCTTGGCCGGAAGTTCATGCCCTCACTCGGCGACGGCATCGTCGAGGCGGTCGCGCTCGGCACCGACCTCCTGCTGACCACCAGCACCACCAGCGCGCTCGGCCAGGTCGCCGCCGAAGCCGCCGGCCTGCCCACCATCGGGCTGTTCCTCCAGCCCATCGCCCCCACCCGGGAGTTCGCTCCCGCCGTCACCGGCACCCGGTCGCTCTCCGGGCCCGGCAACCTGCTCGCCGGACACGCCGTCCAGGCCGCGACCGACCAGTTGTTCGTCCCGGCCGTCCGCGGGCTGCGCCGCCGGCTCGACCTGCCGCCGCTCGGCATCGGCAGGGCCCGACGGAACCACCCGGTCCTGCACGGGTTCTCGCCGACGGTCGTCCCGCGCCCGGCCGACTGGCACCCCCGGCTGGACGTGGCGGGCTACTGGTGGCCGGCCACGCAGCCGGACTGGCAACCCCCGGACCGGCTGGTCGACTTCCTCGCCGCCGGTCCACCGCCGGTGTTCGTCGGCTTCGGCAGCCTGGTCGTCCCGGACCCGGAACGACTCACCGCCACCGTCCTCGCCGCCGCCCGTACCGCCCGGGTGCGCCTCCTCCTGCAGACGGGCTGGAGCGGCCTGGCCGCCGAGGACTCGGACACCGTACTGACCATCGGCGACACCCCGCACGACTGGCTGTTCCCCCGCACAGCCGCCGTGGTCCACCACGCGGGCGCCGGCACCACGGCTGCCGCCCTCCGCTCCGGCACCCCGACCATCCCCGTCCCCGCCCAATTGGACGCCCCGTTCTGGTCCGCCCGACTCGCCGCCCTCGGCGTCTCCCCCGGCGCCGTCCCCCTCCGGGCCCTCACCCCCGCCCGCCTCGCCACCGCCCTCCGCCGCACCCTGGACACCCCCCGCTACCGCACCCGCGCCCGAGCCGTCGCCGCCACCCTCGCCACCGAGGACGGCGCGGCGAAGGTCCTTGCCGCCGTCGAACGGGTCAGGGCAACCGGGGGCGGCTGACAGCGGACAGCGGACAGCGGACACATCACAGATCACAACGAACAGACGACAGATGACAGATGACAGATGACAGATTTCCACATCTGTCATCTGTCCCCCGTCACCACCCGTCGCCGGAGGTTGAGGAGCACGTAGAGCCCCGCCGCCGCCGCGAGCCCGACGGCCCAGCCGTAGTCGGCGAGCGGCTTGAGGACCGGAATGAGCCCGTCGACCGGGAACGGGCCCTGCTTGGCGCCGTGCGCGTCGACGGTGGAGTACGAGCCGCCCACCGCCAGCAGGCCGCCGACCAGCAGCGCCGTCACGGCCCGCCAGTTCCACCCGCCCCTGTACCAGTACGCCCCGCCCGGCCGGTACAGCTCGGCGAGGTCGAGGCGGGTGCCGCGCAGCAGCCAGTAGTCCGCGATCAGCACCCCGGCGACCGTGCCGAGCAGCCCGCCGACCACGCCCAGCCAGGTGAAGATGTAGACGTGCGGGTCGGAGATCAGCCGCCACGGGAAGATCGCGATCCCGACCACGCCCGTGATCAGCGCCCCGGTACGGAAGTTGACGAACCGGGGCAGCAGGTTGGCGAGGTCGTACGCCGGGGAGACCACGTTGGCCGCGATGTTCACCGACAGGGTCGCGACCAGGACGGTCAGCAGCGCGAACAGGATGCCGACCGGGTTCTCCATCTTCGCGGCGAGCTGGATCGGGTCCCACACCGCTTCGCCGTAGACCGCCTGGGAGCCCGAGGTGACCAGCACGGACAACAGCGCGAAGAGCGTCATCGTGGTCGGCAGCCCGAGCGCCTGGCCACGGATCTGGGCGCGCTGGCTGCCGCCGAAGCGGGTGAAGTCCGGGATGTTGAGCGACAGCGTGGACCAGAACCCGATCATGCCCATCAGCGTCGGGAAGAAGACCTTCCAGAACTCGCTGCCCCACCCCAGCTTGGACGGCTGGTCGAGCAGCGGCCCGAACCCGCCCGCCTTGACGGTGATCCACACCAGCAGCGCGAGCGCGCCGACGATGACGAACGGCGCCGCCCAGTTCTCGAAGCGCCGCAGCGCCTCCATCCCCCTGGCGATGACGGCCATCTCGATCAGCCAGAACACCAGGAAGGAGAGCCACTGGGTCCACGGGTATCCGACGAACTCCTCCGCGGTGCGCCAGGATTCGCCGAACAGCTTGCCCGCCAGCAGGAAGATTCCCTCCCCGCCGATCCAGGTCTGGATGCCGAACCAGGCACAGGCCACCGCCGCCCGGACGAGCGCGGGCAGGTTGGCGCCGCGCAGCCCGAACGACGCCCTGGCGAACACCGGGAACGGGATGCCGTACTTGGTGCCGGCGTGCCCGGTGAGCAGCATCGGTATGAGCACGATCAGGTTGGCGAGTGCGATGGTCAGCACCGCCTGTTTCCAGTCCATCCCGATCGCGACCAGGCCCGAAGCCAGCGTCCAGGAGGGGATGTTGTGGGCCATGCCGACCCAGAGCGCGAGGAAGTTGTAGGTGGTCCAGGTGCGCCGCGCCACCGGGACCGGCCGCAGGTCGTCGCTGGTGAAGCCGTTGGAAGGCAACTCCCCGGTGGCCGGGTCGAGTTCGACCCGGCCGTCGGGGTGCTGCCGCTGTCTGCCGCCGCCGGTCACGGTGTCGGCCATGGGCAACTCCCGTCTGCTGCAACTGGGTTCACGAAAGAATCAGAGGTGGGGGATGACGTCCGTCCCGTAGGCGTCGATGGTGGTCTCGATCGCGTCATGCATGGCGTAGACGGCGAACTGGTCGACGCCGAGCGAGCGGAGTTCCGCCAGTCGGGCGCGCTGCGCCTCCGCCGGGCCGATCAGGCAGAAGCGGTCCACGATCTCGTCCGGGACGAAGGCCGTGTCCGGGTTCCCGGCCCGGCCGTGGTGGCTGTAGTCGTAGCCCTGGCGGTTCTTGATGTAGTCGGTGAGCGCCTCCGGCACCAGGTCGGAGTGCTCTCCGTAATGGGTGACCAGGTCGGCCACGTGGTTGCCGACCATCCCGCCGAACCAGCGGCACTGCTCCCGGGCGTGGGCGAGCGCAGCGGGAGAGTCGTCGACGGTGACGTAGGCGGGGGCGGCGACACAGATGGTGACCGAGTCAGGGTCCCGGCCGGCCTCGACGGCGGCGGCCCGCACCCGCTTGACCATGAACTCCGTGAGGTACGGATCGGCCAACTGCAGGATGAATCCGTCAGCTTGATGCCCCGTCAGCGCGAGCGCCTTCGGCCCGTACGCACCCATCCAGATCGGCAGCGACGCACCGGGGCCGACCCACGGCAGGTGCATCTCGGTGCCGTCCACCTCGACGGTGCGCCCCTCGGCCAGCTCCTTGATGGCGTGCATGGCTTGAGAGAGCCGGGCGAGGGTGGCGGGGTGGCGTCCGGCGACCCGCATGGCGGAGTCACCGCGGCCGATCCCGCAGACCGTGCGGTTGCCGTACATGTCGTTGAGCGTGGCGAAGAGGGAGGCGGTGACCTCCCAGGTGCGGGTGGAGGGGTTGGTGACCATCGGGCCGACGGTCAGCCGCTCGGTCTCGGCGAGGATCCGGCTGTAGATGACGAAGGGCTCCTGCCACAGGACGCAGGAGTCGAAGGTCCAGCCGTGGCTGAACCCGGCCTGCTCGGCGCGGATCATCCGGTCGATGAGCAGGCGGGCGGGCGGGTCGGTCTGCAGGACGAGGCCGATGTCCATAACTGGCTCCAATGGCAAGGGTGGGACCGCCGCCCGACCGCCGGTGCGGCCCGGGCGGCGGCGGGTCGACAAGGGACGTACGGGTTCAGACCAGGTACTGGCAGGTGTCGCGGCGCAGGAAGGTGCCGTGCCCGGCCCGGCCGAGCCAACTGCCGTCGTCCAGCACGACGGTGCCCCGCGAGAGCACCGTCCGCACCCGCCCGGTGAGCCGGCGCCCCTCGTACGCGGAGTAGTCCACGTTCATGTGGTGGGTCGCGGCGGACACGGTCTGCACCGCGGTGGGGTCGTAGACGACGAGGTCGGCGTCGGCGCCCGGCGCGATGGTGCCCTTGCGCGGGTGCAGCCCGAACATCCGGGCGGGTGTGGTGCAGGCGATCTCGACCCAGCGGCGCCGGCTGATGTGCCCGTCCACGACGGCCTGGTGGAGCAGGTCCATCCGGTTCTCCACGCCCGGAAGGCCGTTGGGGATCTTCGAGAAGTCGCCGCGCCCGAGCTCCTTCTGCCCGACGAAGCAGAACGGGCAGTGGTCGGTGGAGACCACCTGGAGGTCGTTGGTGCGCAGCCCGCGCCAGAGCGCCTCCTGGTGCTCGCGCGGCCGCAGCGGCGTGCTGCAGACGTACTTGGCGCCCTCGAAGCCGTCGGCGCCCTCCTCGGCGAGGTTGTCGGTGGAGAGGAACAGGTACTGCGGGCAGGTCTCGCCGAAGACGTTGAGCCCGGCGTCGCGGGCCCGGGCGAGTTCGGCGAGGGCGGCCGCGGCGGAGACGTGCACCACGTAGAGCGGGCTGCCGGCCACCTGCGCGAGCTTGATCGCCCGGTGGGTGGCCTCGGCCTCCAGCAGTTCGCGGCGGACCTCGCCGTGGTAGCGCGGGGCGGTCTTCCCGGCGGCAAGCGCCTGTTCGACCAGGACGTCGATCGCGATGCCGTTCTCGGCGTGCATCATGATCAGCCCGCCGTTGGCGGCACCCCGCTGCATCGCGCGCAGGATGCGGCCGTCGTCGCTGTAGAAGACGCCGGGGTAGGCCATGAAGAGCTTGAAGGAGGTGGACTCACCGGAGTCGACGAGGGCGTCCATCTCCTTCAGCACACCCTCGTTGACGTCGGAGACGATGGTGTGGAAGGCGTAGTCGACGGCGCAGTTGCCGTCGGCCTTGGCGTGCCAGGCGTCCAGGCCCTCGCGCAGCGAGCCGCCGACCGGCTGGACGGCGAAGTCGACGATGGTGGTGGTGCCGCCCCAGGCGGCGGCCCGGGTGCCGGTCTCGAAGGTGTCGGATGCCGCGGTGCCGCCGAACGGCAGCTCCATGTGGGTGTGGGCGTCGACGCCGCCCGGGATGACGTAGTGGCCGGTGGCGTCGATGACGGTGTCGGCGGTCCAGGCCTCGGCGGCGGAGCTGCCGGTGGCGGCGAGGGCGGCGACGCGCTCGCCCTCGACCAGGACGTCGGCGTGGAGTTCCTCGGTGGCCGTGATGACGAGGCCGCCGCGGATGACGGTGCGCTGCTGCGGGTCGCGGGTGGTCATCGGGCTGCTCCTCAGGCCTCGGCGAGCGGTCCGTAGGCGTCGGGGCGGCGGTCGCGGTAGAACGCCCACTGCTGGCGGACCTGTTCGATCAGGCCGAGGTCGAGGTCGCGCACGACGAGCTCCTCCTCCTTGTCCGAGGCGACGTCGCCGACGAACTGGCCGCGCGGGTCCACGAAGTAGGAGGTGCCGTAGAAGTCGTTGTCGCCGTACTCCTCGGTGCCGACGCGGTTGATGGCGGCGACGAAGTACTCGTTGGCGACGGCCGCGGCGGGCTGTTCGAGCTGCCAGAGGTAGGCGGACAGGCCGCGGCTGGTGGCGGAGGGGTTGTAGACGATCTGCGCGCCGGCCAGGCCCAGGGCGCGCCATCCCTCGGGGAAGTGGCGGTCGTAGCAGATGTAGACGCCGACCTTGCCGACGGCGGTGTCGAACACCGGCCAGCCGAGGTTGCCGGGCTTGAAGTAGTACTTCTCCCAGAACCCCTTGACCTGCGGGATGTGGTGCTTGCGGTACTTGCCGAGGTAGCTGCCGTCGGCGTCGATCACCGCGGCGGTGTTGTAGTAGACGCCGGTCTGCTCCTCCTCGTACACCGGGACGACGATGACCAGCCCGAGTTCGCGGGCGAGGTCCTGCATCCGGCGCACGGTCGGGCCGTCCGGGACGGCCTCGGCCCAGCGGTAGTGCTCGGGCTCCTGGACCTGACAGAAGTACGGGGAGTTGAAGACCTCCTGGAAGCCGATGATCTTCGCTCCCTGGGCGGCGGCCTCGCGGGCGTACCGCTCGTGGAGGGCGATCATGCTCTCCTGGTCGCCGGTCCAGCGGGTCTGGACGAGCGCGGCACGGACGATCTGCGACATGGGTACCTCCGCAACTCCGCGGTCCGGCCGTACGGTCGGGCCCGCGGTCCGATGGTTGACGGGGCGGGTCTCACCCGCGGATCCGCTCGGGGATCCGCAGGGGTCTACGTGCGTAGAAAGCGATCTGTAGACGGTAGGCCGGGCCTTGGTGGCCTGACAATACGTTGGCGGTAACGCGTCTGGGGCGGTCTTGTTACGCGGACACGCGGACGGTCCTGGGTGGGATGAAACGGTCATCTACCCCGAGAGTGGCCTCCTTACTCATGCGGCCACTCGCGCGGCCGCTCGTCCGACCGCTCATCCGACCGCTCATCCGACCACTCATGCGGCCGCTCAACCGACCGGCACCGGGCAGCCGGGGTGCGGGGCGGGCAGGACCGGGAACGACCCGCGCGGCCGGGACCGGGACCGGCGCGGCCGGGACCGGGACCGACCGGCGCGGCCGGGACCGGGACCGACCGGCGCGGCCGGACCGAGGGCCCGGCTTGACTTCCTCCGCTTCGCTCGGGAAGGATCCGGCGCATGGACTCCGGCGCCACTCTGGTCTGCCGCCTGCACGTCGATCTGCGACGCCAGGCGAGTTCCATCTGTGCCTGTTGACCTTGCTCTCCCCCGCCGGTCCCGCCCTGTGACGCCTGCCAGGGCCCGCGCCGCGCACCCGTACTCGCAGTCCTGACCTCCCGCCCTCCCCCGGCGCACCCCGTGCGTGCCGAGCCGCCCCGTCGGCCCGAGCCCGTCCACCGCCGCCGGACCCGGGCGCACCCTGCCGACGTTCCCGCGCACCCGAGGACGCCCCGATGAGCCCGCACCCCAGCCCGGCCCCCGTCTCCGAGAACCCGACGGCCGCTCCGCCCACGGCGGCTCCCACGACGGTGGAAGCCCGGGCCCCGCTCACCCCCAGTTCGCTGCGGACCATCGTCCGCGAGCTGGCCGAGCAGCCCGACCGGTGGATCCACCACGTCCGCCTGTCCACCGAGGAGCGCTGGTACCGGCGCCTGGTCGCCGAGGACGACCACGAGGTGTGGCTGATCAGTTGGCTGCCCGGACAGTCCACCGGCTTCCACGACCACGGCGGCTCCCGCGGCGCGTTCGCCGTCGCCCTCGGCGAGTTGGAGGAGCTCTCCCTCGGCGGACCGGAGCAGGGCCTGCTGATCCGCCGTGTCCCGGCCGGCACCGCCCGCGCCTTCGGCCCCGAGTACGTGCACGATGTGCGCAACACCGCGTCCGGGCCCGCCGTCACCCTGCACGCCTACTCGCCCCCGCTGAGCTCGATGGCGCACTACGACCTGCGGGCCGGCGGGCTCGTCCGCACCTCCGAGGAAGGACCCGAACAATGGTGACCACGATCGACGACCTGGTGGAGCGGGCCCGCGAGGGCGTCCACCGCCCGCGCGCCAGGGATGCGTACCAGGCCCAGCTGGACGGCGCGCTGCTGGTGGACATCCGCCCGGCGGCGCAGCGGGCGGCCGAGGGGGAGATCCCGGGCTCGCTGATCATCGAGCGCAACGTGCTGGAGTGGCGGCTCGACCCGACGGGGAGCCACCGGATCCCCGAAGCCTCGGGCTACGACATCGAGGTGATCGTGGTCTGCTCGGAGGGCTACGCCTCCAGTCTGGCCGCCGCCTCGCTCCGCGAACTGGGGCTGCACCGGGCGACCGACCTGGACGGCGGGTTCGTCGGCTGGGCGGCGGCCGGCCTGCCGACCCGTCAGGGCGGCTGAGCGCGGAGCCCTGCCGCGTGCCCGGACGGTAAATCAGGGACAGGAGATGATGCAGGTCATACTCTGATCAGAGTTTCCGCCGGTCCAAAGCTGGGCAGCCACGCGGGCGGAAGTACGCCCGGGCGCTTGAAACCGCCGTCACCGAACGACCCGAACGACCGACCGACACAGGCGCCGCCTCCCCGGGGCGCCCTGACGAGGAAACACCCTGTGATCAGATTCGAGGGCGCCGGAAAGCGCCACCCCGACGGCACCATCGCCGTCGAGGGCTTGGACCTTGAGGTTCCGACCGGTCGGATAACCGTCCTGGTGGGACCGTCCGGCTGCGGCAAGACCACCCTGCTGCGCATGGTCAACCGGATGGTCGAACCCACCTCGGGCCGGGTGCTGCTGGACGGCGCCGACGTCGCGAAGCTGGAGCCCGCCAAGCTGCGGCGCGGCATCGGGTACGTGATCCAGCAGGCCGGGCTCTTCCCGCACCGCAAGGTGATCGACAACATCGCCACCGTCCCCTACCTGCTCGGATGGGACCGCAAGAAGGCCCGCGCCCGGGCCGCCGAACTGCTCGAACTGGTCGGGCTCGCGCCCGAGACCGCCAAGCGGTACCCGTTCCAGCTGTCCGGCGGCCAGCAGCAGCGGGTCGGCGTGGCCCGCGCCCTGGCAGCCGATCCGCCGGTGCTGCTGATGGACGAACCCTTCAGCGCCGTGGACCCGGTAGTGCGCGCCGGGCTCCAGGAGGAGCTGCTGCGGCTGCAGTCCGAGCTGCACAAGACGGTGCTGTTCGTCACCCACGACATCGAGGAGGCCGTCCGGCTCGGCGACCAGGTGGTGGTGCTGCGAGAGCACGGCCGGATCGCCCAGCTGGCCGACCCGCACACCCTGCTCACCACCCCCGCCGACGACGGCGTCGCCGCCTTCCTCGGCCGCGACCGCGGCCTGCGCGGCCTCGGCCTGCGCCCCGCGCGCGCCGTCGCGCTGCGGCCGGTGGGCAAGGGGTCCCCGGATGGGCTCAAGAGCGGTGTCCAGGACCGGCTCAAGGACGGACTGGCGTACGGGGCCTGGGAGTTGGCGCTGGACGACGAGCGCCGCCCGATCGGCTGGATCGACCGCGACGCCGTCACCACCGAGCTGCACCCGGTCGCCTCCTTCCGGCCGGACACCGACACCCTGCGCACCGCGCTGGACGCCGCCGTCCTCTCCCCCGCCGGGGTCGCGGTGGCGCTGGACGCCGAGGGCCGGGCCACCGGCACCGCGAGCCGCGAGGCCGTCCTCGCCGCGCTCCGACCCGACGGCATCACCTCCACCGACGGCGCAGCCGCAGTCGGCGCACCCGCAGTCGGCGCCTCCACCGACGGCGCACCCGCAGTCGGTGCCCCCACCGACGGCGCACCCGCAGTCGGCACATCCACCGACGGCACATCCGCCGGCGACGCCTCGGACGGAGCCCACGGTGGACGATGAACCGATCGTCCGCTGGTACTGGATCGGCGACCACCTCGGCTACCTCGGCCACCTGCTCGCCGACCACGCCGTGATCGCCCTCGTCCCCGTGCTCATCGGCCTGCTGTTGGCCGTGCCGCTCGGTCTGGCCTGTGCCCGCTTCCCCCGGCTCTACCAGCCGCTGGCGGCCGTCTTCAACATCGTCTACGCGCTGCCCTCGCTGGCCGTGTTCGTGGTGCTGATCCCGTACACCGGGCTCGCCACCCAGGCGACCGTGATGGTTCCGCTCACCTTCTACGCCCTCGCCGTCCTGCTGCCGACCACGGTGGACGGGCTGCGCGCCGTCCCGGACGCCGTCCGGCAGGCCGCGACCGCGATGGGGTACGGGCCCTGGCACCGGCTGACCTCGGTCGAACTGCCCGCCGCCGTCCCGTACCTGATCGCCGGGCTCCGGGTCGCGGCGGTGTCCAGCATCTCGCTGGCCAGCGTCGGGGCGCTGGTCGGACGCGGCGGCCTGGGCTACCTGTTCATCGACGGCTTCCAGCGCACCTTCCCGACCCCGATCGTGGCGGGCATCGCGCTGATCGCCGTCCTCGCGCTCGCCGTCGACCTGCTGCTGGTGGGCGCCCGGCGGATGCTCGCACCCTGGGCCGTCCGGGAGCAGGGGGCGGGCTCGTGAACTGGCTGAACTGGCTGGGCGACTTCTTCACCGCTCCGGACCACCGCAGCGGTCCGGACTCGATCCTGCACCGGATCTCCGAGCACCTGCTGCTCTCCGGCGAGGCCCTGCTGTACGCGGCGCTGCTCGCCGTCCCGCTCGGGCTGCTGATCGGCTACACCGGGCGCGGCGTCACCGTGGTGACCGCGCTGGCCGGCGCCGCCCGCGCCCTGCCCACCCTCGGCCTGGTGACGCTGGCGGTGCTGCTCGCCGGGGTCGGCGACACGGCCGTCCTGGTCCCGCTGGTCGCGCTCGCGGCGCCGCCGCTGCTGGTGGCCGCCGTCGAGGGGGTGCGCGGCACCGACCCGGACGTCCGGGACGCCGCGCGGGGCATCGGCCTGACCCACCCCCAGGTGCTGCGGCAGGTCTGCCTGCCCTCGGCCGCGCCGACCCTGCTCGCGGGCTTCCGCACCGCGACCGTCCAGGTGATCGCGACCGCCACGGTGGCCGCGTACGTCGGGCTGGGCGGGCTCGGCCGCTACGTCATTGACGGGCTGGCGACCCGCAAGTACGCCGTGACGGTGGGCGGGGCACTGCTGGTGGTGCTGCTCGCGGTCGCGGCCCAGCTGTTCTTCGCCCTGCTCGCCCGGTTCGCGCTCCCGCCCGGGGTGCGCGCCCAGCACCGGGCCCGCTGAACCTCCTCTCCCCATCATCTCCGGAAGGACACCTGTCACCATGTCGACAATGAAGCGAAGCCGGCGTGCCCTCGTCCTCGGCACGCTCGCCGCACTCGCCCTCGGCGCCACCGCCTGCGGCTCCTCCGGCGGCGACCCGCTCGGCGGGGGCTCGAGCACCTCGGCGGCCACCGGCGCGGGCAGCTCCGGCGGTGCGGCCGGCGCGGGCGGCTCCGGGTCGACCGTGGTCGTCGGCTCGGCGAACTTCCCGGAGAACGTCCTGCTGGGCTCGATCTACTCGCAGGCCCTCAAGGCCAAGGGCGTCAAGGTCGAGGAGAAGTTCAACATCGGCAGCCGCGAGGTGCTCTACGGGCAGCTGCAGAGCGGCAACCTGACCGTCCTGCCCGAGTACAACGGCGCGCTGCTCGCCTACCTGGACGCCAAGTCCACCGCCGTCAGCACCCAGGACGTGAACGCGGCGCTCGCCAAGACGCTGCCCGCCGCGCTGGGGATCCTCGACTCCTCCCCCGCCGAGGACAAGGACTCGCTCAGCGTCACCCAGGAGACCGCCGACAAGTACGGCCTCAAGAGCATCTCCGACCTGGCCGCGAAGGCCGGCGAGTTCACCATCGGCGGACCGCCGGAGTTCAAGTCCCGCCGCGAGCAGCAGTTCAAGGACGTCTACGGGCTGACCTTCAAGGAGTGGAAGCCCAGCGCCGACACCACCGCCAACGCGCTCAAGGACGGCGGGATCCAGGTCGGCAACGTGTTCACCACCGACCCGAAGATCGTCCAGTACAAGCTCGTGCCGCTGGCCGATCCGAAGAACGCCTTCGGCGCGCAGAACGTCACCCCGCTGGTCAACAAGGCGGGTGTGGACGCCACGGCGGCGGCGGCGCTCAACGCGGTGTCCGCCAAGCTCGACACGGCTGGGCTGACGGCGCTGATGAAGCGCGTCGCGGTGGACAAGGAGGACCCGTCGGCGGTGGCCAAGGACTGGCTGAAGTCCAACGGTCTCGGCTGACGGCTGGAGCTGCACGGATCGGACTGCAGGGACGGACCGCACTTCACGGATCGGACTGTGCGGATCGGACTGTGCGGATCGGACACGCGCGGCCGGCGGCGGCCCGGGGAACGCCTTCCCCGGGCCGCCGGCAGTCGTTCCGGAACCGTCCCGTCGGGAGGTCTCCGGAGGGCCTCGGGAGGGTCCCGGGAGGGTCCCGGGCGGTCTCCGGAGACCTCTTCGAGGGACCTTCCCTTCTGCGCCGCGAACATGACAGTCTGGGCGCCATGCGCACTCGTCTCCTCGCCGCCACCCTCACGGCACTCGCCGCGGTGAGCCTCGCTGCCTGTTCCAGCTCGGGATCGAGCTCGGGCAAGGCCACCTCCGCGGCCGGCTCCCCCACCGCCACCGCCGCCTCGGGCGCCCCCTCGACCGCCGCACCCTCCGACGCCGCCTCGACGCCCGCGGTCCCCGCGCCCGGTACGGCCGCCCCCACGGCCGACGGTGCCGCCGGCACGTCCGCGCCCGACGCCGGCGCCTCGGGAGCGCCCGCACCGGCCAAGCCCGCCCCGCCGACCGACGCCGGGATGCCCGCCAAGCCGGGCGCCGACCTGACCATCAAGCTGGTCGCCGCGCTCGACGCGATCGACCCGGCGATCGTCGGCGGCAAGCCCGACCAGGCCGTGGACCGGGCGCGCAACCAGTGCCAGTCGATGTACCAGTTCCCCAAGGACAAGGGGAAGCTGGTCGAACTGGCCAACCAGCGCTTCACCTCGCCCGACCACCCACAGGGCTTCGGACCGGACACCGCCGGCAAGATCAACGACGCGCTGCGCGCCACCCTCTGCCCCTCCCCTCGCTGACCCTGCTCGCGGCACCGCGCGCCGCGATCCCCCGAACCGCCCGGTGTCCTGAGCGCCGGGCCGCCGTGGCCGCGCCCCACCCACCGGGTGCGCGGCCACGGTCTTCTTTTTGCCCGGCGCCCGGCACCCCACCTTTCCGGCGCCCCGCCTTCCGGCGCCCCACCTTCCGGAGCCCGCCTCCCAGCGCCCTCCGCCCGGCCCCTTCGGGCCCCGGACGGTGCGATGACGAATCGTCAGACCCCTTGACAGAGAACTGGTCTAGTCCAAACATAAGCATGTCGATCCGACCGGGATGCACTGTGGGGGTGTGACCACCGGCGGCTGAGGCACTGCCCTGCCCTGTTCCGCTCCACCCCCGCTCCGTACGGCCGCGTGCAATCGCAGCGCCGCACGCGCCCACGCGAGTCGGCGGGCTTCCGCACGCCCCCGCTTCCACCCCGTTTCGCCCGTTCCCGACCCCCGGACCGGGGGCCGCAGCGCGGTCGACCCCACACGGCCGCCTCGACCCGCGTTCCCGACCCCCGGACCGGGGGCCGCAGCGCGGTCGACCCCACACGGCCGCCTCGACCCGGCCCGTCGAACCTCCCCAACATCCTGCCCCACCACGCCTGTTGGAGAATCCATGCGTCTTCGCAGAACGATCCAGGCCGCGCTGACGGCCTGCGCCACGCTGGCCGCCTCGGCCGGACTGGTCGCCGCCGGCACGAGCTCCGCCCAGGCCGCCACCCCGCTCCCCAGCCGGGTGTTCGCCCCCTACTTCGAGGCCTGGACCGGCCAGAGCCCGGCCCAGCTGGCCGCGCAGTCCGGCGCCAAGCACCTGACCATGGCGTTCCTGCAGACCGCCACCAAGGGCTCGTGCACGCCGTACTGGAACGGCGACTCCTCCATGCCCGTCTCCTCCTCGACCTTCGGGGCCGACATCGCGACCATCCGCGCCAACGGCGGGGACGTGATCCCGTCCTTCGGCGGCTACACCGCCGACAACACGGGCACCGAGCTGGCCGACAGCTGCACCGATGTCAACCAGATCGCGGCCGCTTTCGAGAACGTCATCACGACGTACGACATCAGCCGGATCGACCTCGACATCGAGGACAACTCGCTGACCAACACCGCCGGGATCGACCGCCGCAACAAGGCGATCAAGCTCGTGCAGGACTGGGCCGCCACCAAGGGGCGGGGCATCCAGTTCTCCTACACGCTGCCGACCACCACCGGCGGACTGGCCGACAGCGGCCTCGCGGTGCTGCGGAACGCGGTCAGCAACAACGCGCGGATCGACGTCGTCAACATGATGACCTTCGACTACTACGACAACGCCACCCACGACATGGCGGCGGACACCCAGACCTCCGCGCAGGGCCTCTACAACCAGCTCGCCGGGCTCTACCCGTCCAGGACCCCGGCCCAGCTGTGGGGTTCGATCGGGATCACCGAGATGATCGGGGTCGACGACTTCGGTCCGGCCGAGACCTTCACCCTGGCCAACGCCACCACCGTGTACAACTGGGCGGTCTCCAAGGGCATCAACACGCTGTCCTTCTGGGCGCTCCAGCGCGACAACGGCGGCTGCCCGGGCACCAAGGGCAACGACAACTGCTCCGGGATCGCCCAGAACACCTGGGACTTCACCCACATCTTCGCGCCGTTCACCGGCGGCTCGACGACGAGCAACGACTTCTCCGTCGCCGCCAGCCCCAACTCCGGTTCGGTCAAGCCCGGTTTGTCCACATCGGCGACCATCGCGACGGCGGTGACGGCAGGATCGGCGCAGAGCGTCAGCCTCACGGTCAGCGGTGCCCCGGCCGGCGTCACCGCGACCGTCACCCCCGGCAGCGTCACCGCGGGCAACAGCGCCACGCTCAACATCACCACCAGCTCTGCCGTGGCGGCGGGCACCTACCCGCTGACCGTGACCGCCTCCGCGCCCTCCGGCACCCACACCGCGACCTACGCGCTGACCGTCACCGGGACCACCCCGACGACCGGCCTGGTCAACGGCGACCTGGAGACCGGCAGCCTGGCCCCGTGGACCTGCCAGAGCGGCGGCGCCGTCGTCTCCACCCCGGCCCACTCCGGCACCCACGCACTGCAGGCCGCGGCCACCGCGAGCCAGACCGGCGAGTGCTCGCAGACCGTCACACTGAAGCCCAACACCGGCTACACGCTGACCGGTTGGGTACAGGGCAACTACGCCTACGTCGGCGTCAACGGCGGCGCCACCGCCAGCTCCTGGGCCAATGCCGACAGCTGGACGAAGGTGTCCGTCCCCTTCACCACGGGCGCCTCGGGCACCGTGACCGTGTACCTGCACGGCTGGTACGGGCAGGGCAACGTGTTCGGGGACGACTTCTCGATCACGTAACGGGTGACGGAAGACGAGTGACGGACGACGGATAACAGATGACGGCTGACAGGTTTCAACATCTGTCAGCCGTCATCTGTTCGCTGTTCGCTGTTCTCTGTTTCCCGTTTGCTGTCGCCTGTCGTCTGTCGGCTGTTACCTGTCAGCTGTCAGCTGTCAGCTGTCGGCGGTGGGTCGTCGGCACAGTGCCAGGTACGCCGCCGTCGCGAGCACCCCGCAGACCAGGACCACCGCGGCCAGCAGCACCGCGGACGGCCGTCCGCCGAGGCTGCTCAACGGGGCGACCACCGCGCCGACCAGGAAGTTGCCCGTGCCGAGCAGCGCCGATGCCGTCCCCGCGACCTGGGGCTCGACCAGGCCGAGCGCCTGCGCGGCGGTGTTCGGCAGGACGACCCCCAGGCTGCCCATCATCACGAACAGCGGCGGGCAGAACCCGACCAACCCGAAGTCCCACACCGTCGTCAGCAGCACCAGCGCCACCCCGGCGGCGACCGTCGCCGCCAGCCCGCCCAGCATCAGCGCCCGCGGCGTGAAGCGCGGCGCCAGCACCCGCCCGTTCAGCTGCGTCATCACCACGATCGCCACCGAGTTGAGCCCGAACAGCAGGCTGTAGGTCTGCGGCGAGACCTGGTACACGTGCTGGAGCACCGTCGACGAGCCGCTGATGTAGCCGAACAGCGCCCCGAAGGCGAGCGAACTGGTCAGCGCCAGCCCGAGGAACGGCAGGTTGCGCAGCAGCCGCCCCATCGTCCGCAGCGTCGCCCCCACCCCGCCGCCGTCCCGGGCCTCCGCGGGCAGCGTCTCGCGCAGCGCACCGAACGCGGCCAGCGAGAGCAGCAGTCCGAGCGCGGTGAGCGCACCGAAGGTACCGCGCCAGGAGGTGAACCGCATCAACTGCGCGCCGATGATCGGGGCGAGGATCGGCGCCAGGCCGGATATCAGGGCGATCGAGGCGAGGAAGCGCAGCAGCGCGACGCCCTGGAAGCGGTCCCGGGCGACGGCGCGCCCGATCACCAGCCCGGCGGACCCGGCCGCGCCCTGGACGAAGCGGGCGGTGGTCAGCACCGGCAGGTTCGGCGCGAGCACGCACACCACGCTGGACAGGGTGTAGACCACGAGCCCGGCGAGCAGCGGCGGTCGGCGTCCGAAGCGGTCGCTGAGCGGTCCGAAGAGCAGCTGGCCTGCCGCGACCCCGAACATCGAGAAAGTGAGGGTGAGTTGGACCGCGGCCGGTTCGGCGGCGAGGTCGTCGGCGATCGCGGGCAGGCCCGGGAGGTAGAGGTCGGTGGTGAGCGGTCCGAGCGCGATGAGGCCGCCGAGGACGGCGATCGTGGCCCGGCCGGTGCCGGCGTGGTCGGTGCCGGCCTGGCCTGGGGCGGGTGTGGTGGTGCCGGGTGTGGTGGTGGCAGCGGTCGACGTGTCGTCGGTGGGGCCGACGGTCGGGCCGGGCATGGCGCTCCTAACGGACGGGGTGACGAGGAGGTCGTTCGCGTCCCGTCCTATCGCAGCCCGGTCGGGTTCCGACAGCAGGGGTGCACCTGGAATGCCGCCGTCGCCCGCCCCCGCCGACGGCCCGTACACGCACGACGGCGGCCCGCCCGCACCTCTCGGTGCCCGGCGGGCCGCTCGGTCGTCCGTCCGTTCGCCCGTTCGACGCCCGGAAAGCGATCCCCGACCGGGGATCGGCACGGTCAGTGCTTGGTGACGTGCTCGGCGCGCAGGGCCGCCTGGACCGCGGCGCCGTCCTGCCACGCGTAGAGCTGGTTGCCGGTCAGCGCCACGTTGTAGTGCCCGCAGTGGCCGCTGGCCTTGGCCGCGACGCCCTCCGGGAACCAGCCGGCCTTGAGCGTCATCGGCACGGGGTGCGCGGCCTTGCCCGGCAGCCCGGCCGTGCAGCCGACGGGCAGCCGCCCCTCGGGGAGGGTGGCACGCAGCAGGCGGTCGTCGCCCGTGGTGGACATCAGGTACTTCACGCCGGAGGCGTTGTCGGGCAGCCAGGCCGGCACCGAGCGGCGGTCGGCCTTGGCCTGGGTGCCGGTCTCGTACGAAGCCTGCTCCTGATGGCGCCCGTCGTACCAGTCGGACACTCGCGGGCCGATTGCCACGGCCACCACGGCCACGGCCATGCCAGTGCCCGCGACTCCCAGCGCGACCTTGCTGACGATGCCCTTCATGCCCGACTGTCCTCTCCGTGTCCGTGTCCGTGTCGGTGTCCGTTGGTCGGTGCCGCTGACCGCTGCGCCGTCCGGTGTAACCATCGTGGCCCGTGCCGCCCCGGCGGAGCGTCACCACCAAGTCGCGCTCTTGTCTCCAACCCACGGGGTACGGTCTCCACCTTCAGGCGTACGTCTTTCGGTAGAGGCCCTGAGACCTGAGGCCCTGAGGCCTGAGGCCGTGAGGCCCTGAGGCCCTGAGGCCCCGACAAGCCTCGATCGAGCCTCGCTCAAGCCCCGCACCGCCGCAGCCGGGCCTGCTGCACCCGGGGCACCGTCGGAGACCGCCCGCGGACGGCGGGCTCCCGCGGCCCGGGTACCGGGTCAGGCCGTCGCGGGTACCGGGCGGGCGACCGGGAAGGGGCGGCCGTCGAGGGTCCAGTGCGGGTCGATCGGGCGCAGCAGGGAGGCGTACACCTGGGCGGCGACGTCCGGGTGGCGGATCTCGCCGGTGGGCGGTCCGGCCGGGATGTCGTGCCCGGCGCAGGCGACCCAGGCCGTCCGCTCCTCGACCGTACGGCCGCCGTGGCCGCCGGCGTCGACGTGGCCGTGGTCGGTGACCACGATGACGGTCCACTGCTCCTCGGCGTGGGTGGCCCGGCCCCGGACGGCGTCCAGGAGGCGCCCGAGGCGCTCGTCAGCGGTGCGCATGGCGGCGCGGTACTCGTCGCCGCAGCCGAGGAAGTGGGCGGTCTCGTCGACGGCGCCGAGGTAGACGAAGGAGGCCTCCGGGTCGGCGGTGCCGAGGATGTGGACGGCCTCCCTGGTGACCTCCTCGTCCACGACCTCCCAGGCCTCGGGGGTGTCCTCGGCCGGGGCGATGTAGGAGAGCCGGCCGGGGGCGCGGAACAGCGGGCCGCCGGACTCGTTGATCATCAGCGGGTCCCAGCCGGCCGCGACGAAGGTGCGGCGGCGGTCGCCGCGGTTGAGGCGGGTGGCGAAGTCGGGGAACACGTCGAGCCGGTTGCCGCCCAGGTGGTTGCCCCAGACGCCGTGCTTGGCGGGCTCGACCCCGGTGACGATGGTGGTCCAGCACGGCCCGGACATGGTCGGAGTCGTGTCCGCCACGGTGACCGGCACCAGGAACCCGGCCTCGGCGACCTCCTGGAGGCGCGGCATCGGCACCTGGGCCAGGTAGTCGTGGCGGACGCCGTCGATCCCGACGACGAGCACCCGGGGGCGGGGCCACTGGACAGCGGACATGGCGGGGGTTCCTTTCGGTCGTGCGCGCGACCGGCCGCACCCGCCGAGGGCGCCGCCGACCGCGCCATGCTTCACCGGCCGCCGTACCGGTCGGCGTCGCGCCGTCGAACGGCGGGTGTCCGCGAGGTGTCGGGCGATCGCCGGGCGCCGGTTGGCGATCGCCGGGCGGGCGAGTGGTGAGGCGTGCTCGGGCCCGTCAGGCGCGCTCCGGCGCTCAGGGAGCCGCGCGGACGAACCGACGGTCGGCCTCCGCCGGCTCGGCGGCCGGTCCGGCGGCGCGCGGCACGACGTCCAGGACGCGCTCCGGGTCGGTGGCGTAGCAGTGCGCGAACCACGGCAGGTCGGCCTCGACCACGGCCCAGTGCTCGGCCGGGTCGTACGGGTCGGCGATCGGGCCGGCGTCCGGGGCGTCGAGGACGGCGGTGGTGAGGCCGCGTCGGGCGGCAGGGGCCTCGGCGAGCAGGACGGTGGTGCCGGTTCGCTGCGCCGAGGTGAGCAGGACGCGGCTGGTCGGAGGCGTCACGGCTGCGGGCGGAACTCGTGGACGACCTCGATCCGGCCGACGATGTGCCGGTTGAACTCCTCCAGCTCCTCGGCGGGCACCCAGAGCTCGAGGATCGTCCGGCCGCCGACCTGCTGTACGGGGTAGCGGGCGAGGAAACCGGTCTCGACCTCGAAGCGGGTGACGTAGCCGACGCCGGAGGCGGGCACGTTCCAGTCCCGGGCGATCCGGATGGCGTAGTCCTCGTTGAGGACGGGGTAGAAGATCGGCTGCTCGGGCAGGCGGGGCGGCCAGGCGCGCCGGTCGGCGGCCTCGACCAGCGCCAGCTCCTCCGGGCCGGTGGGGCGCCAGAGAGTGGTGGTCGGGGTCGGGGACGACTGGACGGGGCGGCTGGTCATGGCAGGAAGGTAGCCGGGCCGCCCCGGGCCCGGCCACCGGATTTCTCCTGCTCACACGGGGCCGCCCGTGGGACGGACGGCCCGTCAGCGGTAGGCGGACTCGCCGGTGATGGCCTCGCCGAGGACGAGCGTGTGGATCTCGCTGGTGCCCTCGTAGGTGAGCACCGACTCCAGGTTGTTGGCGTGCCGCAGCACCGGGTACTCGGTGGTGATGCCGTTGGCGCCGAGGACGGTCCGGGCGCTGCGGGCGATCTCCAGCGCGGTGCGGACGTTGTTGAGCTTGCCGAAGCTGACGTGCGGCGGGCGGGCCGCACCCTCCTCCTTGAGCCGGCCGATGCGCAGCGCCACCAGGTAGGCCTTCTCGACCTCCAGCATCATCTCGACCAGCTTCTGCTGGGTCAGCTGGAAGCCCGCGATCGGGCGGTCGAACTGGATCCGGCTCTTGGCGTAGTCCAGGGCGGCGGTGTAGCAGTCGCGGGCGGCGCCGACGGTGCCCCAGAGGATGCCGTAGCGGGCCTCGTTGAGGGAGGAGAGCGGCCCGCGCAGGCCGACCACCCCGGGGAGCACGGCGTCGGCGGGCAGGACCACCTCGTCGAAGGCGAGCTCGCTGGTGACGGAGGCGCGCAGGGAGAGTTTGCCGTGCACGTCGGTGGCGGTCAGGCCGCGGGTGCCGCGCTCGACCAGGAAGCCGCGCACGCCCTCCTCGGTCTGCGCCCAGACGACCGCGACGTCGGCGATGCTGCCGTTGGTGATCCACATCTTGCTGCCGGACAGCACCCAGTCGCCGCCCTCGCCGCCCTTGCGGACCGCCCGGGTGCGCATGTTCGCCGGGTCCGAGCCGAAGTCCGGCTCGGTGAGGCCGAAGCAGCCGATCAGCTCGCCGGCCGCCATGCCGGGCAGCCAGCGCTGCTTCTGCTCCTCGGAGCCGAAGGCGTGGATGGAGCGCATGGCGAGCGAGCCCTGGACGGAGACGAAGCTGCGCAGCCCGGAGTCCGCCGCCTCCAGCTCCATGCAGGCCACGCCGTACGCCACCGCGTCGGCGCCCGCGCAGCCGTAGCCGTCGAGGTGCATGCCGAGCACGCCGAGGGCGCCGAGTTCGGGGGCGAGTTCGCGGGCCGGGAAGACCCCGCGCTCGAACCAGTCGCCGATGTGCGGGCGGATCCGCTCCTCGGTGAACCGGCGGACGGTGTCGCGGACCAGCCGCTCCTCGTCGGTGAGGAGGTCGCCGACGGCGAGCAGGTCGGACGGATCGATCCGGGGCGGCTTCGTCATTGAAGCTCCTTGTAGTCTCGGCGGAGCAGGAGTACCGGCGAGTATTCCGCACCCGGCCGGGCGGTGGGTGGGCACGAGCGAGTGAGGAAAGCGACATGGTGGGCGGCGACGGTCACGGGCCGGGCGACGGGACCGGGCACGGGGACGGGTACGCCGTCGGCCGGGTGACGGCGCAGGAGCTGCACGGTGTCGCGGAGGAACTGGCGGCGCTGCTGGTGGACACCGTCCACGGCGGCGCCTCGCTGGGCTTCCTCGCGCCGCTGGACCACGGTGCGGCCACCGCGTGGTGGCGGGCGCTCGGCCCGGACGTCGCGGACGGGCGGCTGCTGCTGTGGACGGTCCGGGCGGGGACGGACGGACGGCTGGCCGGGACGGTTCAGCTGCGCCCGGCGGCGACCGCGAACGGCCGCCACCGGGGCGAGGTGGCCAAGCTGATGGTGCATCCGGCGGACCGCGGGCACCGGCTGGCCGCTCGGCTGCTGGCGGCGCTGGAGGAGCGGGCACGCGAACTGGGGCTGCGGCTGCTGGTCCTGGACACCGAGACGGACAGTCCGGCGGAGCGGATGTACGAGGCGGCGGGCTGGACCCGGGTCGGCTCGGTGCCGGACTACGCGACGGACCCGCAAGGCGTCCCGCACCCGACGACGATCTTCTTCAAGGCGCTGGGCGGCTGAGGGCGACGGACGGATGACAGCCGACAGATTTCAGATTTCGAAATCTGTCGGCTGTCATCTGTTACCTGTCACCTGTCATCTGTTCGCTGAATGCTGTCGCCTGTCGGCGCTCCTCCGCTTACCCCACCCCGCACCACCGGAGCACCGCCGTCGTCGCCGCGCCCGCGACGATCACCACCGGGAACGGCACCCTACGCAACGCGAGCACCCCGGCGACCAGCACGCCCGCCGGGCGGGCCCACCCCGCGAACCCGTGCCCCTGGGTCAGCGCCCCGGTCGCCACCAGCGCGACCAGCAGCACCGTGGCCGCGACCGCGAGCAGGTGCCGCAGCCGCTCCGAGAGGGCGAGCCGACCACCGAGCAGCGGCCCGGCGAGCCGGAAGGCGTACGTCCCGACCGCCAGCAACAGCACGGCGCACAACGGCATCATCGGACCGCCTCCTTCTCCTCGGCGCGCGCCGAACTCGCCGGATCCACCCCTGCAGACGACGCCCCCGGCCGTCCCGCGAACAGCAGCCCGACGAGGGCGAGCAGCACCGGCAGCCCGGCCGGCACGTACGGCGTCGCCGCGACCGCCACCGCCGCGCCGACCACCGCCGCCGTCCGGGTGCGCCGGTCCGCGAGCGAGGGCAGGACGAGCGCGAGCAGCACCGCGGGGAAGGCGGCGTCCAGACCCAGCGCGTCTGTGTCGCCGATCAGCCCGCCCGCGACGGCACCGAGCAGCACCGAGGCGTTCCACACCACGTACAGGGCGATCCCGCAGAGCCAGAACGCGGCCCGGCGTCGTCGCGGCTCGCTCTGCTGCAGGGCGAAGGCGGCGGTCTCGTCGGTGATCAGCTGCGCGCCGAACAGTCGCCGCCACCACGGTCCGTCGAGGACGTCGGCCACGGTGAAGCCGAAGGGCAGCAGCCGGGCGTTGAGGACCAGTCCGGTGGCGACGGCTGCGAGCGCGCCGCCGCCGGACAGCACCACGCCGATCGCCGCGAACTGGGAGCCGCCCGCGAAGACGAGGACGGAGAGCGCGATCGGCACCCAGAGGGGCAGACCGCCGGAGACGCTGATCGCGCCGAAGGAGGCACCGACGAGGGCGTCGGCGAGGCAGACCAGGGCGATGTCACGAAGAGTGGCACGCTCCAGTGTTCGGAGTAGCGAACGCATGTCCATTAGAGTGAACCCGGCCAGCCGAGTTCGTCAAGTCGAACGAAAGGGTCGGCAGACCGAACACCCATCGCCCCGCGCTCCCGCAGGCCCGGGCGCCCCGCAGGCGCCGGCGCCCATGGCAGCATGAACGGCACCGGACGCCGGGAAGCGGCGGGCAGCCAAGGAGCCAGAGGAAAGCGTGAGTGGCGAGCATGAGTGACCAGACCACCCCGGCCGCGGTCGCCGGCGGCTCCGGAACCGAGCTGATCGGCCAGATCGCCGCCTCCATCCGGCGCGAGCGCGAGCGCAGCGGACTGTCGATGGCGGAGCTGGCCCGGCGCGCGGGCATCGCCAAGTCGACGCTCTCCCAGCTGGAGTCGGGTGCGGGAAACCCCAGCGTGGAGACGCTCTGGGCACTCGGGGTCGCGCTGAACGTGCCGTTCAGCCGACTTGTCGACCCGCCGCGCCCCGCGGTCAAGGTGATCCGGGCCGGCGAGGGACCGGTGACCCACTCGGAGCGCGCCGACTACGCCGCCACCGTGCTCTCCTCCTGCCCGCCCAACGCCCGCCGCGACATCTACCGGATCGAGGCGCAGCCGGGCGAGACCAGGGCGTCCGACCCGCACATGCCCGGCACCGTCGAGCACGTGATGATCGGCGCCGGGCGCGCGCTGGTCGGGCCGACGGAGGCGCCGGTGGAGCTGGGCCCGGGCGACTACGTGAGCTTCCCGGGCGACGCCCCGCACGTGTTCCGCGCCCTGGCCCCGGACACCCTGGCGGTGATCGTGATGGAGCACATCTGACGGCTGGTCGGATCGCCCGACATCACTTCAACAGGCGGTCCAGGAAGGGGTTTCCGAACACCCGGTGCGGGTCGTACCGATCCAGGACGGCGACCGCCTCGTCCCAGCCTGGCCCGCCGCCGGCCCGCAGGCTGTCGGGAACCGCCCGGTCGAGCAGGTCCGGGTCGGACCAGGCGGCGTCGGCGGTGTAGGCCCAGCCTTTGGACCACTCGACCCGCAGGCCCGCCCGGGTGCCGTCGAAGGTGCGCAGCAGCCACTCCTCCAGGTCCCGGGCGAAGCGTTCCAGCCCGGGGGTGCCGGGGAAGGCGAGGACGTCGAGCCAGACCGCCGTGTCCCATTCCGGGCGGTCGGCGCGCGGGCGCAGCGCGGACAGCAGCGGGGGTCGGGCGCCGGGGACGCCGCAGTACGCCGGGTCGTCCGTGCCGGTGACCCGGATCTCCACCGCGCCGTTCACCGGGTACTCGCCCCGGGCCTGGTAGGCGGCGAGCAACTCCAGGTAGTAGGAGGAGAATTCACTGACCACCCACTGCAGGTCGGCGCGCCGGGCGAGGATCGCGTAGCCGTTCGCGGTGACCCGCAGAGTGGTGGGTCGGACGTACTGCAGCAGGGTGCGCGAGGGGCCCCAGAGGTCCGAGCGCAGGCCGCCCGCGAGCAGGTGGGTGAGGACGTCCCCGGTGAGCAGTCCGCGCAACAGATCCCCGGAGAGGAGGACGTCCGTGACGTCACCGGTGAGCCCCACCTTCGCGACCAGGTACTGGAGTTGGCCGAACAGCGGGGCCGATCCCCAGGCGCCGGCGACGATTTGGCCGGCGAGCCGGGCCACCGGCTCCGGAACGCTGTCCGAGAAGGGGTAGTTGTAGGGATGGTCGACGGCGAGGGAGGCGGTCGGCTTGGTCGGGGCAACGCTCCAGGTCTTGAGCCAGGGGTAGTCGGTGTAGGCGAACCAGATCGCCTCGGCCCGGCCGTCCCGTTCCACGAACTCGGCGAAGGTCCGCGGGCCGTCGCCGCCCCTGCCGCCGCCCAGGAGGCCGCCCAGGACTCCGCCGAACAGCCCGCCGCCACCGGCGCCGGCGCCACCGCTGCCCGGGCGGGCGAACAGCTCGCTCGCCGGGATGTCGAGCCGGCTGACGCAGCGCAGCGGCCGGTCGGCGCCGGCCCGGAGGACGACCTCGGTGAGGAAGGCGCGGCCCAGGTGCACCAGGAAGGCGGCGCTGTCGGCCTCGGCGCGGTCGAAGGTGCGCAGCGTGTAGCGGCCGGCGACCGGGTCGAGGACCACCGCGGTGAGCCGGACCACCTGGTTGCTCACGGAGCCGTAGCCGTGCCCGTCCGGCCGCAGCTCCCCCGCGGCGGGGACGGCGGTGCCGTGGCCGCCGATGGCGAGCACGCCGCCGACGGTGATCTCGCCGGGGGCCGGGCAGGCGGTCAGACCGAGTCCGCGGTCGGCCAGGTGGGCGAGCAGGGCCTCCATGGTGGCGCCGGTCTGCACCCGCACGGTTGTGGGCGAGTCGGCGGTGATGGCGGTGAGGTGGCGGCTGGTGTCGACGAGCAGGACGCGGGCGCTCTCCGGGGTCCGGTCGGCGACGGTCAGCGGTGCCCAGGTGTGCCGGTAGCCGGTGGCGCGCAGCCGCCAGCCGTTGGCGTGCGCCCAGTTCGCGAGAGCCGGGACCTCCTCGGGGGTGCGGGGCGCGCAGGTCCACAGCTGGTCGGTGCGGATCTCGCCGGACCAGTTCTGGAAGACCCGCTGGTAGAGCTCGGTGCCATCGGGCAGTCCTGGCGGTACGGGCGCGTCGGCCCGGGCGCTGTCCGGTCCGACGGTGCCGCGCAGGACCCAGGCCGCGCCGCCGAGCGCGGCCGACGCGCCGAGCAGCTGCCGCCGGGTGAGGCCGCTCCCGGGGGCGCTCCCCTGGCGCTGCGCGCCCCCGGCGCCGCCCGTCGCGCCCGTCGCGCCCGTCCTGCCGTATCGTCCCCTGGTCATCCGTCCGTCCCGCCCCTTGTTCTGGCCCCCGGGCCGAGCTGCGGCTGTCCGGGCCGGGCCGGTGTCCGTCCGGCCCGGGGAGGAGCGTACGAAGCGCCGTACGGCGGTTTGAAGCGGGCCACCCGATGAGTCACTCCTTCGAGTGAGTGCGGCCCGATCGGCTCGCGGGAGTCCACGGCCTGGGGCAGCCGGGCGGCCGGGCCGTTGCCCGGCTTCGCGGCGGGCGCACGGGTCGATCTCGACCACCCGAACCCGTCCGCCCGGAGCGAACCCGGTACCCCCGCCGGAAATACCCGGGCCCCGCGCGCGGCTGTCGTGATCGGAGATCCGTTCCGGGCCGGACCGGCCCGTACAGGAGGTGGAGCGCACGATGGGTGACGAGCAGGCGAAGCCGCAGGAGTACCGGGTCGAGCACGACTCGATGGGCGAGGTCCGGGTGCCGGCCGCCGCGAAGTGGCAGGCGCAGACGCAGCGGGCGGTGGAGAACTTCCCGGTGTCCGGCCAGCGGCTGGAGCGCGCGCACATCGCCGCGCTGGCCCGGATCAAGGCCGCCGCGGCCCGGGTGAACGCCCGGCTCGGTGTCCTGGACGAGGACACGGCGGAGGCGATCGTGGCGGCGGCCGAGGAGGTCGCGCAAGGGCACTGGGACGACCAGTTCCCGGTGGACGTGTTCCAGACCGGCTCGGGCACCTCGTCCAACATGAACACCAACGAGGTGATCGCCACCCTGGCCGGGGAGCGGCTGGGCCGTCCGGTCCACCCGAACGACCACGTCAACGCGAGCCAGTCGTCCAACGACGTCTTCCCGTCCTCGATCCACATCGCCGCCACCGCCGCCGTGACGCACGACCTGATCCCGGCGCTGGAGCACCTGGCGGAGGCGCTGGAGCGCAAGGCCGCGGAGTTCGCGAAGGTGGTCAAGTCGGGTCGTACGCACCTGATGGACGCCACGCCGGTCACGCTCGGCCAGGAGTTCGGCGGCTACGCGGCGCAGGTGCGGCACGGGCGGGAGCGGCTGCTGGCGACGCTGCCCCGGGTCGCCGAACTCCCGCTCGGCGGGACGGCGGTGGGCACCGGCATCAACACCCCGCCCGGCTTCCCGGCGGCGGTCATCGCGGAGGTCGCCCGCGTCACAGACCTGCCGCTGACCGAGGCGCGGGACCACTTCGAGGCGCAGGGCGCGCGGGATGCCCTGGTCGAGCTGAGCGGGCAACTGCGCACGGTGGCGGTCGGGTTCACGAAGATCGCGAACGACCTGCGGTGGATGGGATCCGGTCCGCGCACCGGACTCGGCGAGATCAACCTGCCGGACCTGCAGCCCGGTTCGTCGATCATGCCGGGCAAGGTGAACCCGGTGCTTCCCGAGGTGGTGCTGATGGTCGCCGCCCAGGTGGTCGGCAACGACGCGACGGTGACGCTGGCCGGCGCGAGCGGCAACTTCGAGCTGAACGTGATGCTCCCGGTGATCGCCCGCAACGTGCTGGAGTCGGTCCGGCTGCTCGCGAACAGTGCCCGGCTGCTGGCGGACCGCACGGTGGACGGCATCACCGCCAACGTCGAACGGGCCCGGGAGTACGCGGAGTCCTCGCCGTCGGTGGTGACCCCGCTGAACCGGTACATCGGCTACGAGGAGGCCGCGAAGGTCGCCAAGCAGTCACTGGCCGAGCGCAAGACCATCCGTCAGGTGGTGCTGGAGCGGGGCTACGTCGAGCAGGGCAAGCTCACCGAGGAGCAGCTGGACGAGGCGCTGGACGTGCTGCGGATGACCCACCCGTAGCCGCCCTCCCGGGAGGCCGGGGACCGCCCGGAGACCGGGCGGCCCGGAAGTCGTCCGGAAGCCCCGGGAACGTGCGGGACGCGCACCGGGGCGCGGTGGGCGGTTGTGCCCTCCGCGCCCCGGGCACCGGCTACGGGAAGATCAGCCCCGGGCCCGGCCTGCCCGGCCGCGCCGCATTGCCGCTCCGTTGGCCGTGATCGTGGCCATCGAGATTGCCGCGAGTCCGAGCAGGAACATCACGGCTCCGACGATGATGCAGGTGACGATGTTCTTGCCCCGGTCGACCGATCCGGAGACGACCCAGGGGCAGATGATCGTCCACGCACCGAGCGCGGTGGCCGCCCAGGCCCTCGCGTGGGTGCGTTCGTAGGCCGTGCCGTAGCCGGCCATCAGCACCGTGTAGGCCAGACCGACGATCAGGCAGGTCACGGTCAGGGTGCTGAACGCGGTGAAGCCGACGATCCACGGCGATGCTGCCAGGAAGAGGCCGGCCAGTACGGCCAGGGCTTCGATGCCCTGGGCGCGGGGGGTCGAGGTGACCCGCTCGTAGTGTTCTCTCAGTTCGACGATGTCCGGATGGTGCTCCATGCCCGTCGGGATATGGGTTGCCACCGATACCACCTCCTGTGGTCCGGAACCTGGGGAGCGCATTGTCCTCCGTTACCCGGAAGGCTCACTCCCCGTACCCATTCTGTCCCTTCTCTAACGTTTTGCACCCGATAGTCCGGAATGATCGATAACCATCCGATCACGCCGGTGACCTGCGTCTCAACAGCGCGAGGCGCCATTGCCTATGCAACTCGTTGCATAGCAGGATGCGGGCATGGCACTGGAGCACGCGATCCTCGTCTCGCTGTTGGAGCAGCCCGGCTCCGGCTACGAGCTGGCCCGGCGCTTCGACCGCTCGATAGGACGCTTCTGGACCGCCACCCACCAGCAGATCTACCGGGTGCTGCGGCGCATGGAGGCGGACGGCTGGGTCGCCGCGGAGGAGGTCGCCCAGGACGGGCGTCCGGACAAGAAGGTCTACTCGGCCGCCGAGGCCGGACGGACCGCGCTGGCGGGCTGGCTGCGGGAACCGGTCGAACCGGAGACCGTCCGGCACGAGCTCGCGGTCAAGATCCGCGCCGCCGCCTTCGACGACCCGGCCGCACTGATCTCCGAGGTCGAACGCCACCGCGAGGGCCACGCCGCCCTGCTCGCCCGCTATCTCCACGGCCAGGAGCGGGACTTCCCCGACGTCGCCGCGCTCGACACCCGCCAGGAGCTGCAGCACGTGGTGCTGCGCGGCGGCATCGAGTTCGAGCGGATGACCATCGCCTGGCTCGACGACGTGCTCGCCACCCTGCGCAGACTCGCCGCCGACCGGCGGTCCTGACGCGCCGGCGGTCGGGCCTTCCACGCTTCCTTCCACGCTTCCTTCCGCCCGATTCCTTCCACCCGCTGCCCACACCCTCGACCTTCGGGAGCCCTCGATGCTCTTCAACCCGCGCACCTACGACCCCGCACAGTTCGACGAGCCGACCCGCCGGCTGCTGCGCGCGACCGTGGACTGGTTCGAGTCCCGCGGCAAGAAGGCGCTGATCGACACCTACATCGACCGCAGCTGGTACGCCGACTTCCTCGAATTCGCCGCGAAGGAGGGCCTGTTCGCGGAGTTCCTGACCCCGTCCGCCGCCGACCCCGACAAGCGCTGGGACACCGCGCGGATCGCCGAGCTGAACGAGATCCTCGGCTTCTACGGCCTCGGCTACTGGTACACCTGGCAGGTCACCATCCTGGGCCTCGGCCCGGTCTGGCAGAGCGAGAACGAGGCCGTCCGGGCCCGCGCCGCCCAGCTCCTGGCGGAGGGCCACGTGATGGCGTTCGGCCTCTCCGAGCGCACCCACGGCGCCGACATCTACTCCACCGACATGATCCTCACCCCGGACGGCGAGGGCGGCTTCACCGCGACCGGCTCCAAGTACTACATCGGCAACGGCAACGTGGCCGGCCTGGTCTCGGTGTTCGGCCGCCGCTCGGACGTCGAGGGCCCCGAGGGCTACGTCTTCTTCGCCGCCGACAGCCGCCACGACGCGTACCACCTGGTCAAGAACGTGGTGAACGCGCAGATGTACGTCAGCGAGTTCCGCCTGGAGGACTACCCGGTGCGCGCCGAGGACGTGCTGCACACCGGCCAGGCCGCCTTCGACGCCGCACTGAACACCGTCAACGTCGGCAAGTTCAACCTCTGCACCGCCTCCGTCGGCATCTGCGAGCACGCGATGTACGAGGCCCTCACGCACGCCCACAACCGGGTGCTGTACGGCCGGAAGGTCACCGACTTCCCGCACGTCAAGCGGGAGTTGACCGACGCGTACGTCCGCCTGGTGGCGATGAAGCTGTTCAGCGCGCGGGCCGTGGACTACTTCCGCACCGCCTCCCCCGAGGACCGCCGCTACCTGCTGTTCAACCCGATGACCAAGATGAAGGTCACCACCGAGGGCGAGAAGGTCATCGACCTCATGTGGGACGTCATCGCGGCCAAGGGCTTCGAGGCGGACACCTACTTCGACAAGGCGGCGAAGGACATCCGCGGCCTGCCGAAGCTGGAGGGCACCGTCCACGTCAACCTGGCGCTGATCCTCAAGTTCATGGGCAACTACCTGTTCGCCCCGGCCGATTACGCCCCGGTGCCGACCCGCCTGGACGCCGCCGACGACGCCTTCCTGTTCCGCCAGGGCCCGGCCCGCGGCCTCGGCGCGATCCGCTTCCACGACTGGCGCACCGCCTACGACCGCCACACGCAGCTGCCCAACGTCGCCCGCTTCCGCGAACAGGCCGACGGCTTCTGCGAGTTGCTGCTCAGCAACGCGCCGAGCAAGGAGCAGCAGGCGGACCTGGACTTCCTGCTGGAGATCGGTCAGCTGTTCGCGCTGATCGTCTACGGCCAGCTGGTGCTGGAGCAGGCCGAGTTGACCGGTCTGACCGCGTCCGACGAGGGCGGCGACGTCCTGGACCAGCTCTTCGACGCCCTGGTCCGCGACTTCTCCGCGCACGCCACCGAGCTGCACGGCAAGGCCTCCACCACCGAGGAGCAGGCCGCCTGGGCGCTGGCCAACGTGCGCCGCCCGGTGTCGGACGCGGCGCGGGCCGCGCGGGTGTGGGAGCGGGTCGAGGCGCTCTCCGGCGCGTACGAGATGCGGCCGTAGCGAGCGCGGCGGCAGCTGCTGCGGCCGCGCTCGCGATCGGAACGTGGCAATCGGAAGGATCCCGGGGGTGCCGGTCGGCGGGCCGGCACCCCCGGTTCACGCCCGGTTCACGCCCGGGGCCGCGCCTGGTTCACGCCCGGGCCGTGACCGGGACGCCCGGTCGACACCCCCTGCGCGCCCGGGCCGCACCCGGGCCACGCCCACTGCGCGCCTCAGCCGTCGCCGAGGCCCATGTCACGGGCCCGGGCCACCGCCTCCGCGCGGGTGGCGACGTGCAGCTTCTCGAAGATGTGCGTGATGTGGTTGCGGACGGTCTTCTCCGCGACCACCAGCTCCCGGGCGATCCGCCGGTTGTCCAGCCCGCGCGCGACCAGGCCTAGCACCTCCGCCTCGCGGGCGGTGAGGTCCGGGAACAGCTGCCCCGCCTCGCGCATCCGGGCCCCGGCCAGCAGGGCGGTGATCCGCCCGGCCACCTCGCCGCCGAACACCGCGCCGCCCGCAGCGACCGTCCGCACCGCGTGCAGCACCTCCTCGCGCCCGGCGCCCTTGACCAGGTAGCCGCGCGCGCCCGCCTGGAGCGCGGCGAGCAGGTTCCCGTCGTCGTCCGACATGGTCAGCATCAGCACCGGCGGCGGCGCCTCCTGGGTGGCGAGCTGACGGACGGCCTCCAGACCGGAGCCGTCGGACAGCGAGAGGTCCATGATCACCACGCCCGGGCGGTGCCGGGCGACCGCCTCCGGCACATCGGCGACCCGCTCGGCCTCGGCGACCACGAGGACGCCCTCGGCGCTCTCGAGCGCCGCCTTGAGGCCCTCCCGGAAGAGCGGGTGATCGTCGACGATCAGTACACGGACGGGCCTGGTGTCGACCGGGTCCGACGGAGCCTGCGGCTGTTCTTCATCCACCCGGCCGACACTATCAGCGCCGAACTGGCTACTTTCCGTGACATGCTCGGGAAGTCGTCCGCTTGGCGGGCGGGGGCAGGACACCAGGCCGGTGACCGGTCCGGGACCGGGACCGGAACCGGGACCGGGACCGGGACCGGGACCGGCCGGGGACAGCATCCGAGACCGCTGCCTCAGGCGCCCGGGACACCGGGCCGTCGAGACTGGGACCTGGCTTGGTCCACGCCGCCGGCCCTCCCGCCGGCCGCGAGTCCGTACCGCCGGGGGGTTCGCACGACCGGAGTCCGCCCCCACCGGCCCAGCCCGTCTGCGAGGTGGTGCCATGACCACGGTTACCTCCGTCCGGCGCCGTACGCCGGCCGAACGGCAGCTGACCGCCGCCGCGATCGCCACGGCGGTCTGCATCGTCACCGCGACGCTGTGGATCTGCTACGTGCTCGTCCATCTCGGCGATCCCGGCGTGTCGGTGCCGCGCGACGAACTCGCCATCCTGGTCTACGCCCTGCCGACCGCCGGCGCGGGCATGCTGCTGCACGCCCACCGCCCGGGCAGCCCGCTCGGCTGGGTGATGCTCGTCTACGCGCTCACCGGCATCCTGCCCGCCGCGGCGGCCGCGCCGGTCCGGGTCGAGATCACCAATCCGGGCATCGTCGGCGCCACGCTGATCCTCGAAGTGGTGTCGGGATCGATCAACGCCGTCATCGTCTACTCGCTGCCGCTCTGGCTGCCGTACGGACGGCTCACGACCCGGCGCTGGTGGTGGTACATCGCGGCCGTCGCCCTGTGGGTGACCCCGGAGGTGGCGCAGGCACTCGACGATCCGACGACCTACGGGCGGCCCAATCCGCTGGCCGGCGCGCTGCCCGGGCGCCTCTCCGTCAACTTCGTCGACGCCCTGGGCGGCCACGACCTGCTGATCAGCGAATGCGTGATCGGGTTCCTCGCGCTGGTCCTGCTGACGCGCCTGCTGCGTCCGACCGGCTCCGAGCGCGACCGGGCCGAGACCCGCCGACACCGGATGCGGGTGGCGGGGATGCTCGGGGCGTACCTGCTCTGGGTGGGGATGCAGGACTTCTTCGAGCGGACCTACACCGAGCACTACTGGCTCAGCTACGCGCTGTTCGCCTCGGCGGGGCTGGTGTGGGCGGTCGCGGTGGCCGTCCTGGTCGTCCGGGACCACGGCTGGCGGCTCCACCGGGCGGCCCGCAGCGCACTGATCGGGCTGCTGCTGGGCACCGGGGTCACCGGGCTGTTCGTGGTGGCCGCCGCCGTGCTCTCCGCCTGGCTGCTGCCGGGGCGCGGCGGGGCCGCCCTGGTGCTGATCGCCCTGGTGTACGCGCTCGGCGCGACCCTGCCGCGGGCGGCGCGACGGTGCGTCACCCTCGTGGACCGGCTGTACTACGGCGAGCGCGCCCAGCCGTACCAGGTGCTGCGGACGCTCGCGGGGCGGGTGCGGCAGGTGGTGGACCCGGCGCAGCTGCCGGAGACGCTGTGCGCGACGGTCGCCGACGAACTGCGGCTTCCCGGGGTCGCCCTGGCCGTCACCACCCGGGCCGGGCGGCGCACCCTGGCCACCGCCGGACGGTTGAACGGGCACAGCCAGGACTTCGCGCTGGTCCACAACGGGCTGTCGATCGGCGAGTTGACCGTCGGACTGCGGGCGGGCGAGGAGTGGCTGGACAGCAGTGACATCGACATCCTGCGCTCGCTCGCCGACCAGGCCTCGCCGGCCGTCGCGTCCCTTCAGCTCCACGAGGACCTGCTGGCCAGCCGGGAACAGATCGTCTCCGCCCGGGAGGAGGAGCGGCGGTGGCTGCGGCGGGACATCCACGACGGGCTCGGGCCGGCGCTGGCCGGATTGCGGCTGCGGGTGGACAACGCGGCCTCCTCGGCGGACCACGGGCTCGCGGACACGCTGCGCGGGGTCTCGGACGGCCTGGGGATGACCATCAAGGAGGTCCGCCGGATCACCGACCGGCTCGGCCCGGCACCGCTCGGCGAGTTCGGGCTCACCCGGGCGGTCCGGCAGCTGGCGGACACCTTCAGCGGGACGGGGTTGACCGTGACGGCCGAGCTTTCGCCGGATCCGCTGCCGGAGCTGCCCGCGGCGGTGGAGGTCGCGGCGTACCGCATCACGGCGGAGGCGCTCAACAACGTGCTGCGGCACGCCCGGGCCCGGACGGCGCGGGTCACGCTCCGGGCGGACGACGCGGCGCTGACGCTGACCGTGCAGGACGACGGGGTGGGGTACCGGGAGGGCGCCGACGAGCACGAGCAGGAAGGCAGCGGGGTGGGGCTGCGGTCGATGGCGGACCGGGCGGCGGAGATCGGTGGCAGGTGCACCATCGAGTCGCTCTCCCAAGGTGGGGGCACGCAGGTGCTGGCGGTTCTGCCGCGCTCGGCGGGGGCCGACGTGCGGCGGGCGGTGGGTGGCGGGTGAGGGGTTGCGGGAGAGGGGTTGCGGGTTGCGCGACGGCTGACGGCTGACGGCTGACGGATACCGGGCGACAGATGACAGCCGACAGATTTCAGAATCTGTCGGCTGTCATCTGTTCTTGCTAGCTGCCGGGCGGGCAGTTGAAGTGGCAGTCCTCCACCTGGTTGCCCCCGCCGGGCCTCGGGCCCCCGGCCGGCCTCGACTTGGGACGCTCAGGGGACACCGCGGCGGAGTTGGAACAGGCGCTGCGCAGTGCCAGGGCTGCCGCGATCACGCCCGCCAGTACGCCGGCCGCGCAGATCGCCGTGGCCTTGGTATTCGTCGACATGAGGTGGTACTCCTGGTTCTTCCAAGTGACCGATCTTGGCCGATCGGCACGTCTCAACTCTGCGGACGGACACGCCCCGAGCGCATGGGCTTGATGTCCCATTCCGGTCCCGGTCCGGCGCCCGGCGCGCCGACCCGGCCCAGCACGGCGGTGACCGGTCCGCGCGTTCCGGCCCGGAGGCCGTACCGCTCCTTGGCCCGGACGTAGACCAAGTCACCGGGGAACACCGGCACTTCACCGAGCTCGCCGACGAAGGCGCCGACCCCGGAGAGGACCAGCAGGAAGGCGTCCGCCTCCCGGTCCGCGTACGGTCCGCAGAGTCCGCCGGGGTCGAGGTCCACGGTGCCCACGTCGACCTGCCGCCAGGCGCGGGGGGACTCCGGGCCCGAACGCTGGGCCGGGATGTCACCGCAGGGCGGGGTGGGACGGACGGTGAGCACGGTGGTCGGCGCGCCCCGGACGGCGGTGAGCCGGTAGCCGGTGCCGGGGCGGTGGTGCAGCGCCTCGCCCGGGGAGAGGATCCGGCCGGCCGCGGACAGTCGGCCGGAGAGCACCACGGTCACCGACTCGGCCGACTCGTACGGGAGTTGGTCGACCCGGACACCGGGCTGCAGGCTCTCGACGGTCAGTCCGGCGCGGACGGACGGCCGCTGCTCCGGGTCGATCAGCCGCCGGAAGACGGGCGCGGTGCGGGGGACGGCGGCGGGTACGACGATCACGAGTGGTCTCCTGAGACGGACGGGCGGGAGTTCAGGGCCGGTCGCGGCGGGCGGCGCGGCGCCGGGCCAGGGCGGCCCGGGTGCCGGCGCTGTGCCGGGGGACCGCGAGGGTGAGGCAGAGCAGCTCGGCGCCGAGCGGCCCGGCTTCGAGGTGCAGCGTGCGGCCGCGGCGGGCCAGCAGCAGATCGCCCTCGGAGGCCAAGTGGTCGGGCTCGTCGGAGAGTCGGCCGACGACGGCAGCGCCGCGCAGCACGTGCAGGACGGTCTCGGCATCGGGCCGGCCGGTCAGCACGTGGTGGGCTCCCGGGCTCAGCCGCAGGTGGTCGAGGGCCTCGCAGGCGCTGGTGAGCATCGTGCGACGGGCCAGGGAGCGGATCCGGACGCGTTCGCCGTTCGGGCCGAGGACAACCATCGCGGCGCCGGTGTCGGTGGTGACGATCATGCGGGTTCATCTCCGCTCGAGGAGGTCGGGCGGCCGGCGGGGACGGTCAGGACGGCGTGGAAGTACTCCATCCCGGCGGTGCCGGCGGTGAGGACGGTCCGGGTGCCGAGCGGCAGGACGACGGCGGTGCCCTCGACGAGGGGGATGCCGGCGTCGCGCGGCTCGGCGTCCTGCGACTCGGGGTCCCGTGAGGCGTCCGGCGAGGTGTCCGGCCGGACCGTGTGCTCCGGCGGTTCGGCGAGGCCCGAGCCGGCGGTAACGTAGAGCGCGTGCTCGACGCCGTCGGCGGCCACCTCGGCGCTCTGACCGGGTTCGAGCCGCTGGAGGCCGACGCCGCGCAGCGGGCCGGCGAGCAGACGACCGGGGTCGACAGCGCCTCGTCGCCGCAGATCGGTGATGACGGTGCCCGGCATGTCGGGCGCTCCTTCCGGTCGTCGGCGGGCCCTGCGGTCCGCCGCTGCGATCCACCGTGCGCCGCCCGCTGTCCCGGCCACACGGGGGTTGCGTCCCGTCCCGTTCCCGGGGTGATCCCGTGCCCGCCCGGTCCGATCCCGGGCCCCGCCCGGTCCGATCCCGACCCGGTCCGGGGACCCTCCGGGCCCCGTCCCGACCCGCCGCCCGCCGCCTCGTCCCCGGGTTCCGTCCCGGCCCTCCCCGGCCCGGCAGGCCGGGCGTCCGCCGCGCCACCCGGGGCCGCGGAACGGCTCCGCCCGGAACGACGTACGGTGGAACCGGAGGCCGTGTCATGCACGTCACCGGAACCCACTTCACCCACTTCGCCGACCGCACCGACGCGGGCCGGCGGCTCGCCGCACGCCTCGGCCGCCTGGGCGGTCCCGACACCGTCGTGGTGGCGCTGCCGAGGGGCGGGGTGCCGGTGGCCGCCGAGGTGGCGACGGCGCTCGGCGCGCCGCTGGACATCTGCGTGATCCGCAAGCTGGGGGTGCCCTACCAGCCCGAGCTGGGCATGGGCGCGATCGGCGAGGACGGCGTCCGGGTGCTGAACGAGCAGGTCATCCGGCTCGCCTCGGTCACCGACGCCCAGCTCGCCGAGGTGGAGCGGCGCGAGCGCACGGAGCTGGAGCGCCGGGCCCGCCGCTACCGGGGCGACCGCCCGCCCGCGGACGTGCGCGGTCGCACGGTGGTCGTGGTGGACGACGGCATCGCCACCGGGTCCACCGCCAAGGCGGCCTGCCGGATCGTCCGGGAGCGGGGCGCGGCCCGGGTGGTGCTGGCCGTACCGGTGGCGCCCCGGGACTGGACCGACCGCCTCGAGGAGGTCGCCGACGAGCTGGTCTGCGTCGACACCCCGTCCCCGTTCTTCGCGATCGGCGAGTTCTACGCCGACTTCTCCCAGACCGAGGACGAGGAGGTGCTGCGGCTGCTCGCCGAAGCCCGGGAGCGGGAGAGGGACCGGGAGCACGGCCGGAACGGCGACCCGTCACCGGCCTCCGTCGCGGTCGACCGCGAGCTGGTCCTGCCCGCCGCCGGGGTCCGCCTCGCGGGCCGGCTGACCGTACCGGCCGACGCGCGCGGCGTCGTCGTCTTCGCGCACGGCAGCGGCAGCAGCCGACACAGCCCGCGCAACCGGTACGTCGCCGAGTACCTGAACCGGGCCGGGCTGGCCACGCTGCTGTTCGACCTGCTCACCGAGGCCGAGGAGGCGGACCGGCGCAACGTGTTCGACGTGGGACTGCTGGGCTCCCGGCTGACCGCCGTCGCCGAGCGGCTCGGCGCGGGCGGCGGGAACGGCACCGTGCCCGAGACCCGCGGCCTGCCGCTCGGCCTGTTCGGCGCCAGCACCGGTGCCGCCGCCGCGCTGCACACCGCCGCCGAGCTGGGCCCGGCCGTGCGCGCCGTGGTCTCCCGGGGCGGCCGCCCGGACCTCGCCGGGGCGGACGTGCTGGCCCGGGTGGACGCCCCCACACTGCTCGTCGTCGGCTCCCTGGACACCACCGTGCTGGACCTCAACCGGCGGGCCGGGAGCCGACTGCGCTGCGAGAACGAGCTGGCCGTCGTGCCGCGCGCGACCCACCTCTTCGAGGAGCCCGGAACCCTCGATCAGGCCGCTGAGCTGGCCCGGGACTGGTTCCTGCGCCACCTCCCCGAGCCCGGGTCCGCGGCCGTGGACCCGTGAACGACCCGTCGACGCCGATTGCGCAGACTTCGTGCATCACCCCCGGTCGGCAGCACATTTTGCGCAGTGACGGCCGGGAATTCCTGACCAGCTTGTACACATTGAGCAGTGGAAAACCGACCTGTTGCCCAACCACCCCGACAGGAGCAAGCTCTCCGCAACCGCACCGCCCACCCATCCGCGGTGCGGCCGCGATCCAGCGGAAGCCTCAGAGCCGAGGCCCGAAGTGGAGGAACGACCGATGACCACGCAGTCCCACGCCCTTGAGTTGACCCCCGAGGAGCGCGAGGCCGGTCTTGACGCCGACCAGCTGCGCCGCCTCGTCGGCCTCGTCGAGCACGACCCGGCCACCGACCCGTTCCCGGTCACGGCCCAGGACGCCGTCGTCTTCGTGGTCGGCAACGCCACCCAGACGGCCCAGTTCTACCAGGTCGTCTTCGGCATGGAGCTGGTCGCCTACTCCGGTCCGGAGACCGGCCGCCGCGACCGCAAGGCGTACGTGCTGCGCTCCGGCTCCTGCCGCTTCGTGATCAAGGGCGGCGTCCAGCCGGACAGCGCGCTGCTGGACCACCACCGCCGCCACGGCGACGGCGTGGTCGACCTCGCCCTGGAGGTCCCGGACGTCGACAAGTGCATCGAGCACGCCCGCGCGTCCGGCGCCACCGTCCTCGAGGAGCCGAACGACGTCTCGGACGAGAACGGCACCGTGCGCCGCGCCGCCATCGCCACCTACGGCGAGACCCGCCACACCCTGATCGACCGCTCCCGCTACCACGGCCCCTACCTGCCGGGCTACGTCGTCGCGGAGAGCAAGGTCAAGCACCCGGAGGGCTCCCCCAAGCGCCTCTTCCAGGCCCTCGACCACGCCGTCGGCAACGTCGAGCTCGGCCGGATGGACGAGTGGGTGTCCTTCTACAACCGCGTCATGGGCTTCGTGAACATGGCCGAGTTCGTCGGCGACGACATCGCCACCGAGTACTCCGCGCTGATGTCCAAGGTCGTCGCCAGCGGCAACCACCGCGTGAAGTTCCCGCTCAACGAGCCGGCCATCGCCAAGAAGAAGTCCCAGATCGATGAGTACCTGGAGTTCTACACCGGCCCCGGCTGCCAGCACATGGCGCTCGCCACCAACGACATCCTCACCACCGTGGACGTCCTGCGCGCCCGCGGCGTGGAGTTCCTCAACACCCCGGACGCCTACTACGACGACCCGGAGCTGCGCGAGCGGATCGGCAAGGTCCGTGTGCCGATCGAGGAGCTGAAGAAGCGCGGCATCCTGGTCGACCGCGACGAGGACGGCTACCTGCTGCAGATCTTCACCAAGCCGATCGGCGACCGCCCGACCGTCTTCTACGAGTTCATCGAGCGGCACGGTTCGCTGGGCTTCGGCAAGGGCAACTTCAAGGCGCTCTTCGAGTCGATCGAGCGCGAGCAGGAACGACGCGGCAACCTGTGAGCGTCGGAGAGCTCTGACGGACGGTCGAGGAGGACCACGGAGATGGCGTACTACCGGCAGCTGGGCAGCATCCCGCCCAAGCGGCACACCCAGCACCGCACGCCCGAAGGCGGGTTGTACTACGAGGAGTTGATGGGCGAGGAGGGGTTCTCCTCGGACTCCTCCCTGCTCTACCACCGGGGCATCCCCTCGGCGGTGGTCAACGCGGTGCCCTGGGAGCTGCCGGACCAGTCCACGGTGCCCAACCACCCGCTGCTCCCCCGCCACCTCAAGCTGCACGAACTGTTCGCGGGCCAGGAGTGGAAGTCCGCGGACGTCGTCGGCAGCCGTCGGCTGGTCCTCGGCAACGGCGACGTGCGGATCTCGTACGTCGCCGCCGGGGCCCCCAGCGAGCTCTACCGCAACGGGCTCGGCGACGAGTGCGTGTACGTGGAGTCCGGCTCCGGCACGGTCGAGACGGTCTTCGGCTCGATCGAGGTCGGCCAGGGCGACTACGTGATCATCCCGCGCGCCACCACCCACCGCTGGGTGCCGGCCGGCGACGAGCCGCTGCGCGCGTACTGCATCGAGGCGAACAGCCACATCACCCCCGTAAAGCGGTACCTGTCCAAGTACGGGCAGCTGCTGGAGCACGCGCCGTACTGCGAGCGGGACTTCCGCGGCCCGGTCGGGCCGCTCGTGGTCGACACCCCCCGGGACGTCGACGTGCTGGTCAAGCACCGCGGCCCGCACGGGATCTCGGGCACCCGCTACACCGTGCCGCACCACCCCTTCGACGTGGTCGGCTGGGACGGCTGTCTGTACCCGTACGCCTTCAACATCAGCGACTTCGAGCCGATCACCGGCCGGATCCACCAGCCGCCGCCGGCCCACCAGGTGTTCGAGGGCAACAACTTCGTCATCTGCAACTTCGTCCCGCGCAAGGTGGACTACCACCCGCTGTCGATCCCGGTGCCCTACTACCACGCCAACGTGGACAGCGACGAGGTCATGTTCTACTGCGGCGGCGACTACGCGGCGCGCAAGGGCTCGGGCATCGGCCAGGGCTCGATCTCGTTGCACCCCGGCGGGCACACCCACGGGCCGCAGCCGGGCGCGTACGAGCGCAGCATCGGCGCGGAGTTCTTCGACGAGCTCGCCGTCATGGTGGACACCTTCCGCCCGCTGGAGCTCGGCGAGGGCGGCCGGGCCAGCGAGGACGACAACTACGCCTGGACCTGGGCCGGTCGGGGGCCCGGGCGATGAGCGAGCTGCCTCCGGGGGGTGTGATCCCCGAGCTGTTCCACGGGCTCTTCGACGACGCGGCGGTGTTCCCGCCCGGGAACCTGCCAGTCGCCGAGGCGGTGCCCGCGCACCGCGCGCACCGCGCGGCCTGGTACGCCGAGGCGGTCGGTCCGTTCCTCTGCGGGGCGAGCCGGCTCGGCGAGTTGGCCGCGGTGGCGGCCGGCGGCGCGGACGGCTCGGCAGCTGTGGCGCCCGGCGGCGCGGACGTTTCGGCGGGGACGGGCGGCACCCCGCTCAGGGTCGGGCTGGTGCTGCCGGGGGGCAGCACCGAGCTCGCACCGGCGCTCGCCGCCGCCGCACCGTTCGAGCTCGCCGGCGTCGAGCTGGCCACCCGGGACGCCGCCGAGGCGGTCGCCGAGCTGGACCGGCTGCTGCCGCCGCACGTCCCGGCCGCCGTCGAGCTGCCGCGCGAACTCCTGCGCGGGGACGGGCTGGACGCGGTCCTGGACGTCCTGGTGGACAGCCCGTACCGGGCGAAGTTCCGCACCGGCGGGGTGGTCGCCGAGGCGTTCCCGGACGAGGCGGAGCTGGCCGCCTTCCTCACCGGCTGCGCACAGCGCGGACTGCCGTACAAGTGCACGGCCGGGCTGCACAACGCCGTCCGGCACACCGACCCGGAGACCGGCTTCGAGCACCACGGCTTCCTGAACGTGCTGCTGGCCGCGCAGGAGACCGACCCGGCCGCAGCCACGGCGGTGCTGGCGGAGCGCGACGGCGAGGTCCTGGCCAAGGCGGTGCATGCACTGACGTATCGTCAGGTTACCGTGATCCGCAACTCGTTCACCGCGTTCGGTACCTGCAGCATCGCCGAACCCCTGGGCGACCTGGCCGCGCTCGGCCTGCTGTCGTCGCCCGCTCCACAGCACCAGGAGGACCGTTGACCACCCCCCGCAGCTGGCTCGCCAGCGCCCAGGACTCGCCGTTCGGCGTGCACAACCTGCCGTACGGCGTCTTCACCGCCGCCGACCAGCCCGGGCGGCGCCGGATCGGCGTGCGCGTCGGGGACTTCGTGCTGGACGCCGGGGCGGCCGCCCGCGCGGTCGGCTCCCCGTCGGCGCTGCTGGACGCGGACTCGCTCAACCCGCTGATGGCGGCCGGGCGCCCGGTCTGGACCCGGGTGCGGGCGGACCTCACGACCTGGCTCACGGACGAGTCCTTCCGCGAGGCGCTGTCGCCGGCGCTGGTGCCGGCCGACGAGGTCGAGCTGCACCTGCCGTTCGAGGTCGCCGACTACGTCGACTTCTACGCCTCCGAGCACCACGCCACCAACCTGGGCCGGATCTTCCGCCCGGGCTCCGAGCCGCTCACCCCCAACTGGAAGCACCTGCCGATCGGCTACCACGGGCGGGCGGGCACGGTCGTGGTCTCCGGCACGCCGGTGGTACGGCCGCACGGGCAGCGCAAGGCGCCCGCCGACCCGGCGCCGAGCTTCGGACCGTCGCGCCGGCTGGACATCGAGGCCGAGGTCGGCTTCGTCGTCGGCACGCCGTCGGAGCTGGGCACGCCGGTCGCGCTGGACGACTTCAGCGAGCACGTGTTCGGCGTCTGCCTGCTCAACGACTGGTCGGCGCGCGACATCCAGGCCTGGGAGTACGTGCCGCTCGGCCCGTTCCTCGGCAAGTCCTTCGCCACCTCGATCTCGCCCTGGATCGTCCCGCTGGACGCGCTGCAGCACGCCCGCGTCACGCCGCCGGAGCGCGACGTCGAGCCGCTGGCCTACCTGGACGACCGGGGCGAGGAGCCGTGGGGCCTGGACCTGGCCATGGAGGTCCGGCTGAACGGGCACCTGGTCTCCCGCCCGCCGTTCGCCACCATGTACTGGACGGCGCAGCAGCAGCTGACCCATATGACCGCCAACGGCGCCTCGCTGCGCACCGGCGACCTGTTCGCCTCCGGGACGGTCAGCGGTCCGGAGCCGGAGACCCGGGGCGCGCTGATCGAGCTGACCTGGAACGGCGAGGAGCCGCTGAAGCTCCCGGACGGGACGACCCGGACGTTCCTGGAGGACGGCGACGAGGTCGCCATCACCGCCACCGCGCCCGGGCCGGACGGGGTCGCGGTCGGGTTCGGCGAGGTGACCGGGCGGGTCCGCGGATAACGGCGGACGGCGAACGGAAGACAGACGCCGGACGACGGAACAGAAGACGGATGGCGGTTGACAGCTGACAGATTTCATCATCTGTCAGCTGTCAACCGTTCTTCCGGGCGTCCACCGCGTACGGCGCCTTCGCCCGCATCCTGCGCGAGGCCGCCGCCATCTACCCCGACCCGTCCCACCCGGCCGGCTGCCTGGTGATCTCCGCCGCCACCAACGTCTCCGCCCAGGACGCCGGAATCCAGGCCCACCTGCGCGAGCTGCGCAACGGGAACACGCTGGTCTTCGAGGAGCGGCTGCGCCGGGCCCGGGAGGAGGGCGAACTGCCGCCCGAGGCCGACCCGAAGGCACTGGCGGGCTACCTCGCCACTGTCATCCAGGGCATCTCGCAGCAGGCCCGGGACGGTGCCACCGCCGCCGACCTGTCCCGCATCGCCGAACTCGCCCTGCGCGCCTGGCCGTGACCGACCGCGCCCGGCGCAGCCCCCCGCCCCCGGGGGCCCTCCCAGTGATCGGGACGGCCGCCCCACCCCGGTACGGTGGACTGCGGAACTCCACATCACCGAGGGGACGGAAGCGGGCCCGATGAGTGCAGAGGCGGCAGAGGTCCAGGCAGTCCTGGACCGCGGGGTCGGACGAATCGTGCTGAACCGTCCGCGAGCGCTCAACTCGCTGACCCACGGCATGATCACCGCCCTGCGCGCGACGCTGGACGACTGGGCCGCGGACGACCGGGTGCACACCGTCGTCCTCACCGGCGCGGGCGAGCGCGGCCTCTGCGCGGGCGCCGACCTCCGCGCGATGCACGCGGACGTGACGGCGGGCGGGGCCGGCACCCGGGCGTTCTTCCGCGACGAGTACCGGCTGAACGCACTGATCGCCCGCTACCCGAAGCCGTACGTCGCGGTGATGGACGGCATCACGATGGGCGGTGGCGTCGGCCTGTCCGCCCACGGCGCGATCCGGATCGTCACCGAGCGGTCGACCGTCGCGATGCCCGAGACCAGGATCGGGCTCGTCCCGGACGTCGGCGGCAGTCGCCTGCTCGCCCGCGCCCCGGGCGAGTTGGGCCTCCACCTCGGGCTCACTTCGGCCTCGATGGGCCCCGGCGACGCACTGCTGTGCGGGTTCGCGGACCACTACGTGCCATCGGCCCGGCTTCCGGAGCTGCTCGACACCCTCGCCCACGCCCACGCCCACGGCACCGCGACCGCTGAGCTCACGACCGCTGACGTCGACGCCGTCGTCGCCGCGCACGCCGAGCCCGCGCCACCCGCCGTCCTCGCCGACCAGCGCGACTGGATCGACGCCTGCTACGCGGCCGACACGGTCGAGGAGATCGTCGAGCGCCTGCTGAACTCCGGTGCCCCGGAGGCGAAGGAGGCCGCCGAGCTGGTCCTCGCGAACTCCCCCAGCGCCGTCAAGGCCACCCTGGCCACGCTGCGCCGCGCCCGCACGCTCCCCTCCCTGGAGGCCGCGCTCGACCAGGAGTACCGCGTGTCCTGCGCCGCGCTGGAGGGCCCCGACCTGGTCGAGGGCATCCGCGCCCAGGTGATCGACAAGGACCGCAACCCCCGGTGGATGCCCGCCACGCTCGCCGGGGTGACGGAGGCGGACGTCGCCCGTGTCCTCGCCCCGCGCGAGGGCGACGAGCTGGGCCTGGCCTGACCACCCTCGCGCACCGCCGCCACGGGTCGCGCGGCTCCGCCCCGGCACCCACCGGACTCGTGACCGGCGTCTCGCATGTCAAGACTGGCGCGAGGCGGGGCACGTCATAGATCGTTGGGTGGTCAGGGCGCGCCCGTGCGGCGCCGAGCAGCGGAAATGGGAGTCGACGGCGATGACCGAGACCGAGACCTACGAGACGATCCTGGTCGAGCGCAAGGGCCGGGTGGGGCTGATCACGCTCAACCGCCCCAAGGCGCTCAACGCGCTGAACACCCAGCTGATGAACGAGGTGGTCGCGGCTGCCACCGCCTTCGACCGGGACCCGGAGATCGGCTGTCTGGTGATCACCGGGTCGGAGAAGGCCTTCGCGGCCGGCGCCGACATCAAGGAGATGCAGGGCAACGCCTTCCCGGACGTCTACCTGGACGACTGGCTGGGTCCGTGGGACCGGCTGGGCGCGCTGCGCAAGCCGGTGGTGGCGGCGGTGGCCGGGTTCGCGCTGGGCGGCGGCTGCGAGCTGGCGATGATGTGCGACATCCTGCTGGCGGCGGACACCGCGAAGTTCGGGCAGCCCGAGATCAAGCTCGGCGTCATCCCGGGCATCGGCGGCTCGCAGCGCCTGACCCGGGCGGTCGGCAAGGCCAAGGCGATGGAGCTGTGCCTGACCGGCCGGATGATGGGCGCCGAGGAGGCCGAGCGAGCCGGCCTGGTCTCCCGCATCGTCCCCGCCGACCAGCTGCTCGCCGAGGCCCTGGCCACCGCCGAGACCGTCGCGGCGATGTCCACCCCGGCGGCGATCATGCTCAAGGAGAGCGTCAACCGCTCCTTCGAGACCACCCTCGCGGAGGGCGTCCGCTTCGAGCGCCGTCTCTTCCACGCGGCCTTCGCCACGGCGGACCAGAAGGAGGGCATGGCGGCCTTCGCCGAGAAGCGCCCGCCGTCCTTCAGCAACCGCTGACCGACGGATGACGGACGACAGCTGACAGATTTCATCATCTGAAATCTGTCAGCTCGGTGATGCCGGAGTACTCCACGACCGCCGCGACGCCGTCGAGTTGCTCGATCTGCGGCGAGTGTCCGGGGGATGTCGTTCAGCCGACCGCAGCGGATCCCCCGGACGGCGGTATCCGGAGCGCGCTCCGGCGGCGGCGCGCACAGGCTGGGGTTCGTTCCCTGCCCCCCGCCCGAGGAGTTGTGCCACCGTGGTCTCTCCGATCATCACCCCCGACGGTTCCCCGGTCCGGGGCCCGCTCGGCATGCTCGCCAAAGCCGCCTGGCAGATCCTGCTGGTCGCCGGACTCGTCTCACTCGCCCTCGGGATCGTGGTCTTCGCCTGGCCGGAGGAAACGCTGCTGGTGGTGGGCGTGCTGTTCGGCCTCTACCTGCTGGTGATCGGCGTCGTACAGCTGGTCGCCGCCTTCGGCACCCACACCACCACCGCGCTACGGGTACTGGCCTTCATCAGCGGCGCGATCTGCGTGATGCTGGGGCTGCTCTGCTTCCGCGACGCGGCGCGGTCGCTGTTGCTGCTCGCGCTCTGGATCGGGATCGGCTGGCTGTTCCGCGGCATCACGCAACTCGCCGCCGCGATCTCCGACCCGCAGATGCCGGCCCGCGGCTGGCAGGTCTTCGCAGGCGTGGCCAACACGGTCGCCGGCGTGCTCCTGATGGTCTGGCCGGTCGGGTCGATCACCGCGCTGGCCGTACTGGCCGGCTGCTGGCTCGTGATCCTGGGCCTGATCGAGATCGTGACGGCGATCCAGCTGCGCAGCCGTGCCAAGCAGATCCCCTCGGGGGCCTGAGCGAGGATCCGAGCAAGGGCTCCGAGCCGGAGGATCCAACCAAGGGCTCCGAGGCGGAGGATCCGAGCGGGCGGGCGCCGTGGCGACGGCGCCCGCCGCCGCTACGGGCGCGGGGCGTAGCCCAGCCGGAAGGCGGTGGCCTCCAGCCGTTCCGGGTCGAGCCGGACCTCGGTCAGCCGCTCGGCCAGTGCGAACGCGGCCTCGGTGTGCAGCTCGTGCCGCTCATCGCCGAGGTCGAAGCCGCAGGACGTCAGCAGCTCCGGGATGCCCGGGGCGTCGGCGTCGGAGCCGTGCCGCTGGTCGGCGAAGAGCGGCTCGAAGTGGAGCCGGCAGCTGCCGTGCTCCCACCAGTGGAAGCTGTCGGCGGCGTTGACGTTCCGGAAGTGCGAGACCAGCCGGCAGCCGTCGGCGAGCCGGGGCACGACCTGGTGGAGGGTGCCGAGGTAGCCGTACGGCTCGACCGCGAGGGCCCAGCCGTCCAGTTCGGTGACGGCGACGAGCAGCCGGTCGTCGTCCTCCCCGAGCAGGGCCTCGACCTCCTCGTCCTCCCCGTCCTCGAACGCCTCCCAGGCCTCGACCACCGCGTCCAGCCCGGTGACCTCGCGGCCGGGCAGGGCGTCGAAGCGGCGCAGCAGTTCGTCAGCCGGGATCCCCTGGACGCGGGTGAGGCAGTGGGCCTCACCCAGGACGGGGTAGCGCTGCTCGAACCAGGTGTAGTCGGTGGCGTGTGCGGCAGTCATGCCCCGATGATGCCGGACCGCACCGACACCACCGGAGCCGGGTCACGCTCCTGCCCGGGCCGGGGTCGCGGACCCGGCCGGGCCCGAGGTCACGGACCCACCCGGGGCGGCTCAGAGCCAGACCGGCGCGTCCGTGCCCCAACGACCGGGCGGGCGCGACCAGTCGGCGGGCGCGCCCTCGTAGCCGATCGGTGGCAGGGCGTGGCGCAGCCGCCCGTACGCGGAGTCGGTCTCGACGAGCCAGCGGGTCGGGTCGTAGGGCTCGGGCGGAACCGCCGACGAATCGGACGGTTCCTCCCGTTCGATGCCGTGCAGCAGCCAGGCGGCCGTCCCGGCGAGGGAGAAGCGCAGGTGGCGGCCGCCGGGGCGGTGGGTGCGCTGGTCGGTGAGGGCGCGCAGGACGGCGGCGGCGACGAGGTAGCCGGTGCCGTGGTCGAGGGCCTGGGCGGGCAGGACGCCGGGGTGCCCGTCGGGGGCGGCCTCGTGGGCGGCGATGCCGACGCCGGCCTGGACCAGGCTGTCGAAGCCGCGCCGCCCGGCCCACGGGCCGGTCCAGCCCCAGGCGCAGAGCTGGGCGACGACCAGGTCGGGGCGGCGGGCGAACAGCGCCTCGGGGGCGAGGCCGTGGGCGTCGAGGGCGCCGGGGCGGTAACCGGTGACGACGACGTCCGCGGTGGCGAGCAGGTCCCCGAAGACGGCGCGGTCGGCGGGCTCGGCGAGGTCGAGGCGGGTGGAGCGCTTGCCGAAGCCGGTGTCGGTGTGGGCGTCCTCGGCCTCGGGCAGCCTGGGCGAGTCGATGCGCAGGACGTCGGCGCCGAGCAGGGCGAGGGTCCGGGTGGCGACCGGTCCGGCGATCACCCGGGTGAGGTCGAGGACCCGGACCCCGGCGGCGGGACGGTCCACCGGGGCATCGCCGAGCGGACGGGCGGACGCGGCACCAGCGGTACCGGTGGTACCACCAGCACCGGCGGCGCCGACCTCCGGGTGCTCGATGAGGGGGTGCATGGTCGCACTCACCGGCGCGACGGCCACCGCGAGCGCTCCCGCCGCGTACGCACGCTCCTGGACCTGTTCGGCGGGCAGCTTGCCGAGCATCTCGGCGAGCTGTTCGGGCCCGGCGTCCGCGGCGAGGCCGAGGGCGGCCAGCAGGCGGGTGCGGTGGTGCGGGTAGTTGGCGTGGGTGCGGACCCAGCCGTCGGCGGTGCGCCAGAAGCCCGAGTGCGGGGCGAAGCTGACGGGTGTCCGGCCGTCGACCGCCAGGTGCCGCTCGCTGACGAAGGCGGTGGCCACCGCGCCCTGGTCCACCCGGACGGCGGGGACCGGACCGCCGCCGCGCAGGGCGGCGAGCTCGGCGGCGGCGAGCGAGCAGACGGCCACGGTGGCCCGGGCGAGGCGGCGCACCGGCAGTCCGGAGGGCAGCACGTCGTCCGGGCCGTGGAAGCGCACCCGCTCCAGCAGCTCGGGGGCACCGCCGAGGGCCGCCCAGGCGTGCGCGGTCGGGCGATCGTCGGTCGGGCGACCGGTGGCGGGACGGTCGGCGGTCGGACGGTCGGCGGTCGGACGATCGGCGGTCGGACGATCGGCGGCGGGACGGTCGGCGGGCTCACCGCCGACGGATCCGGCAGGACCACTGGCTGCTGCGGGCAGCGGACGATCAGTCATGCCCGGTATTGTGCTCCGCTTTTCGGACGATCGCCGTGACGCCCGCCACGGCCATCGGCAGCGGCCGACCGGGGCTGCCGGTCGGCGGGTAGGGTGCGAAGCGGGGGACCGATGGGGCCACCCGTACGGGGGCAGAAGACCGACCGGGACGCCGGGGGATGAAGTGCACGTGATCCGCCGCCTCGACCTTGGGTACTTCGTCCGGCCGGCTTCCGAGGTAGGCGGCCCGGAGCCGCGCGTGGAGCCGGTGCTCGGGTACCTGGTCCGGCGCCCGGAGGGGCTGCTGCTGTTCGACACCGGGATCGGCGGCGGTGAGCCGGAGACCGAGGCGCACTACCGCCCGGTCCGGCGCCCGCTGCCGGAGGCGCTCGCCGCGGCCGGGGTCTGCGTCGCCGACATCGACCTGGTGGTCAACTGCCACCTGCACTTCGACCACTGCGGCGGGAACCCGCTGCTGGCCGGCACGACCGTGCTGGTCCAGGCGCGCGAGCTGGCCACCGCCCGGCGCGGCGGCTACACCATCGACGCGCTGATCGACTTCCCCGGCGCCGACTACCGCGAGCTCGACGGGGAGGCGGAGGTCTGGCCCGGCGTCCGGGTGCTGCCCACCCCCGGCCACACCGAGGGCCACCAGTCGCTGCTGGTCGAGCGCCCGGGCGGCGGACCCGTCCTGTTGGCCGGGCAGGCGTACGACTTCGCGTCCGAGTACGGGCAGGCGGTGCTCGCCCGGCGGGCGACGCGCGAGGGCGTGGCGGCGCCGCTGCCCGGCTACCGCTCCTGGCTCGACCGGGTCGCGGAGTGCGGGCCGCGCCGGGTGCTGTTCGCGCACGACCACGCGGTGTGGGAGCCGGGCGAGTAGCGGGGCAGCGGCACCGCGGTGGGCGCGGCGATCAGCAGGACGATGACCAGGGAAATCGGCAAGGCGCTCAACAGGGCGTTCAACAGGGCGTTCAGAAGGTGAAGCGCAGCGAGCGGACCCGGTGGTCGAAGCTGGACGGGACGAGCTCCGGCTCGCCGACCGAGCGCGCCTCGGGCAGCCGGGTGAACAGCTCCCGGAACAGCGCCGTCATCTCCTGCCGGGCCAGGTGCGCGCCGAGGCAGTAGTGCGGTCCGCCGCCGCCGTAGCCGAGGTGAGGGTTGGGCGTGCGGGTGATGTCGAAGGCCTCCGGGTCGGGGAAGACCGTCTCGTCGCGGTTGGCCGAGCCGTAGAACAGCGCGACCTTCTCCCCCGCACGCAGCAGCGGTCCGCCCGGTCCGCCGAGCTCGTGGTCGACGGCGACGGTCCGGTGGAACTGGATGATCGGCGTGGCGTGGCGGACCATCTCGTCCACCGCGCCGCCGAGCCGCCCGTCCGGGTCGGCGAGGAGCAGGGCGCGCTGCTCGGGGTGGGCGGTCAGCAGGTGCAGGCCGTGGGCGAGCGCGTTGCGGGTGGTCTCGACCCCGGCGACCAGCAGCAGGGTGAAGAACGCGCCGAGCTCGCGGCCGGTGAGCCGGCGCCCGTCCACGTCGGCGGTGACCAGCGCGGAGATCAGGTCCTCGGCGGGCCGACGGCGGCGCTCCCGGCCGATCCCGGCCACGATGCCCTGCATCCGGCCGAGAGCCCGCAGCCCGCGCCCGGGCGAGCGGAGCCGGTCGCGCAGGGAGCGGGCCACGCCGATGTCCGCGGAGGTGCGGTTGACCAGGTCGAGGATCTCGCGGCGCGGCCGCTCGGGGATGCCCATCATGGTGCAGATCACCTGGAACGGGAGTTCGGCGGCGACCGCGCCCACGAAGTCCTCCGGCCGCTCCCGCTCCACCCGGTCGACCAGTTCGGTGCTGATCCGCCGGACGTCCTCCTCGACCCGGCCCAGCAGGCGCGGGGTGAACGCCCGCGAGACGATCCGGCGCAGCTGGGCGTGGCGGGGGTCGTCCAGGTTGACCATCGAGTCGCCGAACAGCAGCCGGACCCAGCGGGCCGGGGCGGGCGTGGTCACGCCGGGGCCGCTGAGGAACACGGCGGGGTTGCGGCTGGCCTCCACCACGTCGGCGTGGCGGACCAGGGCGTGGAAGCCCCTGCCGGTGGCGCGGTCGCCGAAGAACACCGGGCCGGGGCGGCGGCGCAGCTCGGCGAAGGCGGCGGCACGGGCGGGGGCGGGCAGTCGCCAGAAACCGGGGTCGGCGAGGTCGGGCGTGACCGACCCGGCGGGCTCGGCGAGTGTGACCGACCCGGCGGGCTCGGTGAGTGTGACCGGCACGGCGGGCTCGGCAACCTCGGCAAAGGGCTCGGTGGCTTCCGTCGGGGTCTCCAAGGCCGGACCTCCCTGCTTCTGGACGCATCGTTCCGGCACGCACCGATCCGCATGGACCCGCACGGGCTCGTACGCAACGCACCGGCTCGTGCACATTTAGTGAGCAGGCGGTGACCACTTGTCAAACCGCGCTGATGGTCGTACGAGCGGTTGTTCGGGTCGGCGCGCCGGAGGTCCGCGGTCGATCGCGCCTCCGGTCGAGCGGGCCGGGCATGGTCTCACGGTGCGGATCCGGCCATGACCGGAGGGTGCGGTACGGGCCGGGCAGGGCAGGTGCGACGATGAGTGCCATCGTGATGACCGACCGGATCCGCCTGCTGCGCGCCGCGGTCTTCGCCGCGCTGTGCGTGGCGATGGCTGCCACCGCGCACGTCGCCATGGCCGGATCCGGGGTCTCGCCGACGGTGCTGGCCGGAGCGTTCGCGGCGGTCCTGGGGCTGACCTGGCTGCTCGCCGGGCAACGGCGCGGACTCGGCGTGATCAGCGCCTGGATGGTCGTGGCGCAGACCGCGCTGCACCAGCTGTTCGAACAGGCCGGGGCGCTCGGCCGCGGGGGCGGCGGTCTCGGCCGGCTCGCCACCACGGACTGGGCAGCCCTGCTGCTCTGCAATCCGGACCACGCGCCCGGCGGGCTCTCGCCGGTCGAGCTGGCGCGGATGGCGGGCATCGACCCGGATGCCCCGCCGGCCGCCGGTGCGCTGCGCCCGATGGCGGGGATGCACCACGCGGCAGCCGGAGCAGGCGCTCCTGCCACCTCCGCTTCCGCCTCCGCCGACGGGATGGCCGTGGACACCGGCCTGACCGGGATGGCGGGGATGCCCGGCATGTCCCACGGAGCGACGCACGGCATGACGCCCGGCGTGACGCACGGGATGTCGGACGCCGTGGCGGGCGGAATGACGCCCGGCATGTCCCACGGCATGTCCCACGGCATGTCGCCGGGGATGGCCGCCGCCCACGTGCTGGCCGCGCTGGCCTGCGCGCTGCTGCTCTGGCGCGGTGACGCGGCGCTGGTCCGGCTCTTCGATCTGCTCGGCGCGCTCGCCACCGTGGTCGCGGGGGCGTTGCTGCTCCCGCTGCTGGCGCTGTTCGCGCGCCCCTGCGGGTACCGGGCCCCGGCTCCGCCCCGGCCCGCCGACGACCGGGCCCGGCCACCCCGGTCGGTGCTGCTCACGCATGCCGTCGTCCGGCGCGGTCCGCCGGCGTTCGCCCCCGCCTGCTGACGCGCCCGCCGCTGCTTTCCTCCGGCCGCCCCGGCCACCGGAACCCCCGCGACGGGCAGGTCGCCCTGCCGTACGGCTGTGCCCAGCGCCGCCGTGCCCCCAGGGCGCGGGCCCGCGCCCGACCCCGCGTCCCGGCTCCTCCGGGAGGTGCGGCGTGCCGCGCGGCTGCCCACGGACGCCGACGGTGCCGCCCTGAGCGGCGCCGTTCCCAGCCTTCCCCTCGGGACCTTTCCATGCCTGACTACGACGGCGCACCGGCTCCGGCCGGCGCCACCGTCCTACCGCTCCGCGGCCTGCGGGCCCTCCGGAGCGCGACCGCCCGGCGCTTGCGCCTTCAGACCGGCGAGCAGCCGGGCCGACCACTGCGGCGACGGGCCGTCGGCGGCGGCCGCCCGGACGTGGCCGCTCAGCCGCTCCGCCCGCTCCAGCCAGTCCCGGCAACCGGCACAGCGCGCGACGTGCTTGTCCAGCCGGGCGTCCGGCAGACCGCTCGGTTCGCCGTCGAGCCGGGCGGACAGAGCGGTGCGGAACTGCGCGCATCTCATGTGACCATCGTCCCGCACGCCCGCCGTGGCGGGACCGCCCGGGTCGGGAGCGGCCCGCTCGGAGGCCGCCGTGGATGACGAACAGCTCACCGCGCTCGCACTGACCGCCCGCTCCGGCCGGGCGGCGGACGTCGAGGCCTTCGTCCGCGCGACCCAGCGGGACGTCTGGCGCTTCGTCGCCCATCTGACCGACGTGCAGTCCGCCGACGACCTCGCCCAGGAGACCTTCCTGCGCGCCCTTCGCGCCCTGCCCGCGTTCGCCGGGCGCTCCTCGGCGCGCACCTGGCTGCTGTCCATCGCCCGGCGCACGGTCATCGACCGGTACCGGATGGCCGCCGCCCGGCCGCGCTGCGCGGCGCTGCCGGACTGGCAGGAGGCGGCGGAGCGGCAGAGCGGCACACCGGAGGCCGGGTTCGAGGACGGCATCGCGCTCGACGACCTGCTCGACCGGGTGCCCGCCCAGCGGCGGGAGGCCTTCGTGCTGACCCAGATGGTCGGGCTGAGCTACGCCGAGGCGGCCGAGGTCGCCGGCTGCCCGGTCGGCACCGTCCGCTCCCGGGTCGCCCGGGCACGGGAGGAGCTGATAGCGCGCCTGCGGGCGGCGGAGGCCGGAGAGCTCGCGACCGCCTGCTGAGCGGGGCGGCCGCCGACAGCTGACGGACAACGGACAACGGATGACAGCTGACAGATTTCAGACTTCAGATTTCGAAATCTGTCAGCTGTCAGCTGTCATCCGATTCCTTCCGCCCGCCGAACGCCGCCGCCGAAAAAATCCCCCACGTGTTCGGAACCGGAGACCCCGCGCCCCCGACTGCTGTACCGGACCCCGCCGCCGAGGCGGTGTCCGGTACGGCAGAACGGGAACGGAGGGGCTCCGATGGCAGTGCAACAGCCTGCGGCCGCCGCATCACTGACGGATCGTCAGCACACGCCCGACCGCTGGAGCCTGGTCGTGGCCGCAGGCCTGCTCTCCTTCGTCGCGATGCTCGACATGAACGTGGTCAACCTCGCGCTCACCGACATCTCGGCCGGGCTGCACGTCTCCCCCGGGATCGCCCAGTGGGCCGTCCTCGGCTACCAACTCCCACTCGTCGCCCTGCTCCTGCCCGCCGGGCGGTGGCTGGACCAGGTCGGCACCCGGTCCGCGCTGCTGCTCGCGGTCGGCTGCTTCGCCGGCTGCAGCATGCTCGCGGCCGCGTCCCCGTGGGCGGGCTGGCTGATCGCCGCCCGCCTGCTGCAGGGCGCCTTCGGGGCCGTCCTGTTCGTCCTGATGCCGGTGCTCGCCGCGACCTCCGTCCGGCCCGAGCTGCGCGGACGGGCGATGAGCGTGCCCGCGACGCTCGGCCCGCTCGGCGCCGTCACCGGCCCGGTCATCGGCGGCCTGCTGCTGGACCACCTCAGCTGGCGGGCGATCTTCCTGGTCAAGCTGCCGGTCTGCCTGGCCGCCGTGCTGATCGTGCGACGGCACGCCCCGCGGCGCGGCGGGTTGCGCGCGCCCGACCGGGGTTCGCTCGGCGACGCCGCCCTGATCGGCGGTGCGGTGGCCGCCGTGCTGCTCGGGCTCACCCTGGCGCCCGACGCCCCGCAGTGGTTGCTGCTGACGCTGCCCGCCGTGCCGCTGGTGCTGCTGTGGCTGCGCCGGCCCGGCGGTCGGCCGGTGGCCGAGGTGCTGCGGGCCGCCGGGACGGCCGGGGTCAACGCCTCGGTGCTGGCACTCGCCGCCGGGTTCGCCGCCTGTCACTACCTGCTCGCCCAGCACCTGCGCGGCCCGCGCGGCGAGAGCGCCACGGCCACCGCGCTGACCATGCTGGCGTTCCCGCTCGGCATGGTGCTGGCGGGCCGGTTCGGCGGTCGGCTCGCCGACCGCTGGGGCGCCCGCCCGACCGCGCTCACCGGCGCCGCCGTCACCACGCTCGGCCTGGCCCTGCTCGCCCCGCTGGACACCGGCTGGTCCGCCCTCGACATCGCCGCCCGGCTCGCCCTCGCCGGCGCCGGGATGGGCCTCAACGGCGGCCCCACCCAGGCCCTGGTGATGACCGCGTCCCCGCCCGGGAAGCTCGCCACCGCCGGCTCCGCCGTCCAACTCGCCCGCAGCCTCGGCTTCGCCCTCGGACCTGCCCTCGCCACCGCCGCCGCGTCGACCGCGGACCGCGCCACCACCGGCACCCGCACCGGGATCGCCCTGGCCGCCCTGGTCGCGGCCACCGCCGTCGCCCTGCTCGCCCTGCACCGCCGCCCCAAGCCCTGACCGCCCCGCACCACACCGAAGGACCGCCCCAGATGACCGACACCATCCCCGACCCGTCCCCCCCGCGCTGCCCGTACGGCTACGACCGGCTCCCCTCCCCCGTACCGCTGTACGGTCCGGCGTACAAGAGCGACCCGTACCCGCTGTACCGGCGGATGCGCGAGGCGGGGCCGGTGCACCGGGTGGAGTTCCCGAGCGGCATCCACGCCTGGCTGGTCACCGGCTACCGGGCCGCCCACGCGGCCCTCAACGACCCGCGCCTGGGCAAGAACCACGCGCTGGGGAACGACGATTGGCGCCGGCTCGCGTCCATCATGCCCGAGCCCCAGCACTCGCAGCTCCAGGTCCACCTGCTCCACCAGGACCCGCCCAAGCACACCTCGATGCGCCGCCTCGTGCTGGACGCCTTCGCCCCGCGCCGGGTGGAGTCGCTGCGTCCCCGGCTCCGGGAGCTGGCCGACGCGCTGGTGGACGAACTGCCCGAGACCGGTGGCGCCGACCTGGTGGCCGGCTTCGCGGCCCACTACCCCTTCCGGGTGCTCGCCGAAGTCATCGGCCTCCCGGCCGAGTTGGCGGACCGATTCGACCGCGACTGGGGCAAGGTGGTCCAGCCCGTCGGACCGCAGGACCCGGGCCGCCCGGCGTACGAGGCGCGGCTGCGCGGCCTGCAGACGTACATCGCCGAGGTCGTCGCCCGCAAGCGCGCCGACTGCCGGGTCCCCGGCTGGGCGGAGTCCGAGGACCTGCTCGGCCGGCTGGTCGCCGCCCACGACGCGGGCGAGTTGAGCCGCGAGGAGCTCGACTCCATGGTGTTCCAGCTGCTGGTCGCCGGACAGGAGCCGGTCACCAACCAGATCACCACGATGCTGGTCACGCTGCTGCGCCACCCCGAGCAGCTCGACCGCCTGCGCGAAGGCATCGACGAGCCCGGCCTGCTCGCCCGCGCGGTGGAGGAACTGCTGCGCCACGACGCCGCGTTCGAGCTCACCACCTGGCGGTTCTTCGCCGAGGACAGCGACCTGTTCGGCACCACCGTCCCGGCCGGCGACTCGGTGATCGTCTCGCTCTGCGCCGCCAACCGCGACGACGCGCAGTTCCCCGAGGCCGACCGCCTGGACCTCGACCGCTCCCCCAACGCCCACCTCGCCTTCGGGCACGGCATCCACTACTGCCCCGGCGCCGCCCTGGCCCGAGCCGAACTCCAGATCGCCATCGGCACCCTGCTCACCCGCCTGCCCGGCCTGCGCCCCGCCGAGGCCCCCGGGGACGGCCTGGCCGACCTCGCCTGGATCCCCGCCGTCCTGGCCCGCGGGGTCAACCGCCTGCCCGTCGCCTACGACCGGCGCCGCTGACCGCACCATCGACCACTCCGGCCACCGCCGCCCGGGGACGCCCGGGGACGCCCGGGGGCGTGACCCGCAGCCCGGCTCCGCCTGCCCGCAGCCCGCATCACACCACCATCCGTGGAGGACCCGCCATGCCGCCCGTCGGCACCGTCACCGCTCCGACCCCCGCCACCGGCAGGCCCGATCCCGGGCGCCTCGCCGCCCGCGTCCTCGGCCTGCTGCTGCCGCACCGCCGCGCCTCCGACCCGGAGTTCGACGCCCGGCCGGAGCACTTCCCGCTCCAGCTGGCGCAGTTGACGGACTTCATAGCCGCCGACGAGCCGATCGTGTTCACCCTGCCCGGCTTCCCCTGCAAGTCGCCGAACCCCGCGAAGGTGCTCGGCCACCTGCCGGACGAGGGCGAACGCCTGTCGCTGACCTTCCTCGACCGGCTCTGCGCCGAGATAGGCCGCCTCCACGAGCCCGGCGCCCGGATCCTGATCTGCTCCGACGGGCACATCTTCGGCGACCTGATCGGTGTCCCGGACGAGCACATCGACGCGTACTCCGACGAGTTGACCGCGATGATCGCCCGCGAGGGCCTCTCCCACCTCGCCACCTTCGACCTGCGGGCCGTCCTCGGCGACCTCCCGTACGACGAGAAGCGCGCCCGGGTGCACGAACGGTACGCCCCGACCGTCGAGGAGTTGCGCGAGCAGGTGGTGACCGAGGAGGAGACCCTGAGGCTCTACCGCGGCATCACCCGCTTCCTCACCGAGGACGCCGTCGGCTTCCCCGGCACCCGCTCCGCCCTGCAGCGCGAATGCCGCCGCCGCGCCTACGGGGTGATCCAGCGCAGCCGCGCCTGGGGCGAGTTGATCGCCGAGCACCACCCCCGGGCGGTCCGGCTCTCCATCCACCCGCAGCCGGCCGGCGTGTCGAAGTTCGGCATCCGGCTGCTGGCGGCGCAGGACGTCTGGACCACCCCGTGGCACTCCTCGGTGCTCCATCGGACGGACGGGAACTGGGAGTTGATGCGCAGCGAGGAGGCCGCGCGGCTCGGCCGGCCGGTGCTGCGCGACGGCCGGCCGAGCCACTACGAGGGCCGCTGAGGAAGCAGCCCGGCGGGCCTAGCGCCCCGCCGCGGAGGCCACCGCACCGACCGGGGTGCGGTGGTCGAAGGCGATCAACGGGTCGCCGGTGAGCGGGTGTTCGACCACCGCCGCCCGCACCCCGAAGACCTCTGCCAGCAGCTCGGCGGTCAGCACCTCGCGTGGTGCCCCGGAGGCGACCAGGGCGCCGCGGTGCAGGACGTGCAGCCGGTCGCAGACCGAGGCGGCGGCGTTGAGGTCGTGCAGGGCGACCAGGGTGGTGCGGCGCTGCTCCCGCAGCAGGGCCAGGAGTTCCACCTGGTGCCGGACGTCCAGATGGTTGGTCGGCTCGTCCAGCACCAGGACGTCCGGCTGCTGCGCGAGCGCGCGGGCCAGCAGCACCCGCTGCCGTTCACCGCCGGACAGTTGGGCGAACCGGCGGTCGGCGGCCTGCGCCATGCCCACCCGGGCCAGCGCCTCGGCGGTGATCCGATGGTCCTCGGCGTCGTCGGCGGCGAAGGCCCGCTTGTACGGGGTGCGACCCATCGCGACCACCTCGCGGACGCTCAACTCGAAGTCCCCGCCGCGCTCCTGGGGCAGCGCCCCGATGTGCCGGGCGGACTGCGCGGGCTTGAGCTCCGCCAGGTCGCGCCCGGCGAGCAGCACCCGCCCCGCGCTCGGCCGCAGGTGCCGGTAGACGGTGCGCAGCAGGCTGGACTTGCCGCTCCCGTTGGGCCCGACCAGTCCGGCGATCTCCCCCTCCTCGGCGACCAGGTGGGCCCCGGACACCACGGTCCGCCCGGCCAGGGTGACGCTCAAGTCCTCGACGGCGATCCTCAATTGCGCTCCAGTCGTCGGTCCAGCAGGTAGAGCAGGGTGGGGGCGCCGAGGACGGCGGTGACCACGCCGATCGGCAGTTCCTGGCCGTCCAGGGCGGTGCGGGCCACGGTGTCGACGACGACCAGCAGGAGGGCCCCGGTGAGCGCGGACAGCGGCAGCAGGCGCCGGTGGTCGCCGCCGAGGAGCAGCCGGCACACGTGCGGCACCATGAGGCCGACGAAGCCGATCGCGCCGGAGACGGCGACCAGCACCCCGGTCAGCACGCTGGTGACGACGAAGACCTCGCGGCGCAGCCGGGCGACGTCCACGCCGAGCCCGGCGGCCGTCTCGTCGCCCATCAGCATCGCGTTGAGCCCGCGGGCGCGGGCCTGCAGCAGGGCCAGTCCGAGCGCCACCGCAGCGGCGGGGACGGCGAGTTGGGCCCACACGGCGCCGCCGAGACTGCCCATGAGCCAGAACAGCACGCCCCGGGTCTGCTGCTCGTCGCGGGTCTGCAGGACGAGGTAGCTGGTGATGCCGCCGAGGAACTGGGCGATGCCGATGCCGGCGAGGACCAGGCGCAGCGGGGAGAAGCCGCCGCCGCGCCGGGCCATCAGCCAGACCAGCGAGAACGCCGCGAGCGCGCCGGCGAACGCCGCCAGGGAGACGGTGAGGCCGAGCGCGCTGCCGAAGGAGAGCTGGAGCCCGAGGGTGGTGCCGAGGACGATGGTGGCGACCGCCCCCAGGGAGGCGCCGGAGGAGATGCCGAGCAGGTACGGGTCGGCGAGCGGGTTGCGGACCAGGGCCTGGACGGCGGTGCCGACCAGGCCCAGCCCGGCACCCACGAAGGCCGCCAACACGGCACGCGGGACGCGTAGTTGCCAGACGATGAGGTCGCGGGTACCGGGTTCGGGGGCCTGTCCGGTGAGCCGGCGGGCGACCACCGACCAGACCTCGCCGGGCGGGATGTCCACCGAGCCGAGCGAGACGGCTGCGGTCAGCGCGAGCACCAGGGCGACGGCGAGGAAGGCGGCCAGCGGCCCGGCCCGCAGCGTGCGGACCGGGGGGCGGGTCTCGGCGGCCTCGACGGCCTCGGTGGTCGCGGCAGCCGTGGTGGTCACGGGAGCGTCGGAGCCCTCGGAGGCCTCGGAGGTGTCGGAGGTGTCGGCGTGCTGGGCCGAAGTCACCGTTTACTGGCCGTTCTTGACGAGGTCGGGGTGGACGGTCGTGGCGATCTGCCGGACGGCGTCGGCGTTGCGCACACCCGCGATGGTGGTCACCTCGGAGCCGAGGCGGACGAAGTGTCCCTCCTGGACGGCCTTCAGGCCCTGGGTCGCGGGGAAGCTCTTCAGGAACGCCTCGGCGTCGTCGAAGGCCTTGCGGGTGGCCTCCTCGCTGCCCCGGTTGCGGACGGCGAGCTGGATCCAGTCCGGGTTCTTGGCGACGACGTCCTCCCAGGAGCCGGGCTTGAAGTCGGCGTCGCAGTCGGCGAACACGTTGCGCGCCCCGGCCTGGGTGATCACGGCGTTGGCGACCTGCCGGCCGCAGACCGCCACCGGCTGCTTGGTGCCGGCGTCGAAGTCGAAGACGAAGTAGCTCGGGCGCTGCCCCTCCGGTACGGCGGCGAGCGCGGTGCGGACCTCACCGACCTGCTTCTCCATCCCGGCCACCAGCTCCTCCGCGCGGGCCGCGGTACCGGTGACGGCGCCGAGCCGGCGGATGTCGTCCTCGATCCCAGCGAGGTCGGTGCGCGGCGCCTTGGCAGCCTTCGGGGTCCCGGCGCAGGCGGTGGACAGCAGGTAGACGTGCTGGATGCCGGCCGCCGCGTACTCCTCCTCGCTCGGCCCGGTGGCACCGCCGCCCATCATCGGCATCGCACTGAAGGTGTCGACGTAGAGGTCGGCGCCGGAGCCCAGCAGCTTCTCCTTGGGGATCGTCTTCTCACCCAACACCGGCACCTTGGCGCCCTGTTCGGCGAGGTCCGTCGGCAGGGTGCCCTTGCCGGGCGGGAAGCCGGTGCCGATCACCCGATCGCCGGCGCCGAGCCGGAGCAGCATCTCCAGGCTCGACGCGTTGCTGGTGACGATCTTCGTCGGCGCCTTGGCGACGACGGTCTCCTTGCCCGCGCAGTCGGCGACCTTCACCGGGTAGGCACCGGCCGGGGCGGCCTGGGCGGTGACGGAGGCGCCCTGTCCGCCCCCGCCCCCGCTTCCGCAGGCCGTGGCGAACAGGGCGACGGCAGCCGCGATTCCGCAGACAACGCGAGGGCGCATGACAACTCTCCTGGTCGGTGGTCCGTGCTCGGGCCCGTGCTGCGGACCCGGACCAGGTAGTCGGACGGCACGGGCAACGGGTTCCCGCCGAATCCACCGGATCTGCGACGTAGGCTGGCCGGATGGCCGACCCCACCGCCCCGCGCGACGACCTCGACCTCCCCGTCCGGCTCGGGCCGCGCCCGCCCCGCCGGGCCGTCTCGCTGGTCCCCTCGCTGACCGAGGCGGTCGCCGCCACCGCGCCCGGACTGCTGATCGGCGCGACCGACTGGTGCAGCCACCCCGCCGACCTGCCCGTCTCCCGGATCGGCGGCACCAAGAACCCGGACGTCCCGGGCATCCTCGCGCTCGAGCCCGACCTCGTCATCGCCAACGACGAGGAGAACCGGCGCCCCGACCTGGACGCGTTGCGGGCCGCCGGCGTCCCGGTCTGGGTCACCGACATCCGCACCCTGGACGACGCCTTCCGCTCCCTCCACCGGCTGCTGACCGTCGCCTGCCGGCTGCCGCGCCCTGCCTGGCTGGACCAGGCGGAGGCGGCCTGGGCACCGGTCGGAACGGGTCCGACGACCGGCGAGCCCGACGGCCCGAGGGCGATCGTGCCGATCTGGCGCCGCCCCTGGATGGTCCTCGGCCGCGACACCTTCGCCGGGGACCTGCTGCGCCGCCTGGGCCTCCGGCTCGTCCACGCCGACCACCCCGAGCGCTACCCCGCCGTCCCGCTGCCCGAACTGCTCGCCGAGCGAGCGGAGTTGGTCGTCCTGCCGGACGAGCCGTACCGCTTCACCGCCGGGGACGGCCCGGAGGCGTTCCCGGGCACACCGGTCGCCCTGGTCAGCGGACGGCACCTGACCTGGTACGGACCGTCCCTCGTCACGGCACCGACCGTCCTACGGCAGGCCCTCGGCCACCCGCTCCTACCGGGCCGGACCGGCACCTCGTAGGGCGACCGCGAAGCAGCGGGAGCAGTGGGGACAGGTGGTGACGAGCGGGGACGGGCGGGGGCCACGGAGGACGGTGCGAACACGGCGGGGCCCGGGACGCACGATCGCGTCCCGGGCCCCGACGATCCGGCGGTGTCCCCTCGTCAGCCGCGCGCGGCGGTGACGGCGGCGCCCAGCGCCTCCTTGATCCGGGGGCCGAGACGGGCGAAGCCCAGCTCCTTCATGGCCGCCCGCAGCAGCTCCTCCTCGCTCCGCTCGACCCCGTCGCCGTCCACCCACCGCACGACGGCGAGCAGCTCGTCGGCGGAGTAGGCGGTCACGGGGCGACCGGGCGTGAAGTCCGGCTTCGCGGGCCGGGCGGAAGCGTCATCGGCGGGGGCGGGCTCGGCGACGGGCTCCGACACGGCCTCGGCGACGGGCTCCTCGGCGGCCGACTCCTCAGCGAGGGCCTCGGCGACGGGCTCCTCGGCAGGCGCCTCGGGCTCGGCAGCAACCTCCTCCACGGCGACCTCGGCCTCGGCCTCGACCGCCGGCTCCTCGAGCTCTACGGCGACGGGCTCGGCAATCGGGGCCTCCGCCTCGACGACCGGCTCCTCGGCAACCGTCTCGGCCACCGGCTCGACGTCAGCCGGCTCCTCGACGACCACGGTCTCGAACTCGACCTCGGTCTCCGCAACCTCGGCTGCCGGCTCGTCTGCTTCGACAGCCGGCTCCTCGACCTCGGCCTCGACCTCGGCAGCGGGCTCCTCGACCTCGACGGCCGGCTCCTCCGCGACGACCTCGACCTCAGCCTCAGCCTCAGCCTCAGCCTCAGCAGCGAGCTTCTCGACCTCGACAGCCGGCTCGACCTCGTCCGGCGCTGCGGCCTCGGCCAGGGCGGCGGTCGCGGCGGCGACCAGGTCGTCGGCGGCCGGGGAGGGCGCCGGGAGGGAGACGACAGCGGCCGGGGCTTCCTCCTCCGTCAGCTCCTCCGCCGTAGCGGGCTCGACGTCGGCGGCGTCCGTGTCGGTGTCCGAGCCCGACACCACCTCGACCTCAGCCTCGGCCTCAAGCTCGACCTCGGCGCCGACCTCGGCCTCAGCCTCGGCCTCAGCCTCGACCTCGTCGGCCTCCTCGACCGGAGCCGTCACCGAGACCGGGACCTCCTCCACGAGCCCGTCCCGCTGGCCACCGGCCAGCGCCTGACGTGCCGCAGCCTCGGCCTCGGCGTCCGAGAGCTCGGCGTCCGACGCCTCGACGTCCGACGCCTCGACGCCCGGCTCCTCGGTGACCGTCTCCTCAACGTCCGACACCTCGACGTCCGACGCATCGACGTCCGACACCTCGACGTCCGACGCCTCGATCACCGGCTCCTCGACCACCGCCGACTCCGCCAGCCCGTCCCGCTGCCCGCCCGCCAGCGCCTGGCGGGCCGAGTACGCGGCCTCGGCGGCGCGGCGGTCGGCCTTGGCGGCGGCGAGTTCGGCGAGCAGTTCGCCGAGACCGGCCTCCTCCAGGGTGGCGCGCAGGCCGCGGATGGTGGGGAGGCGGTAGAGGGTGCCCTCGTCGGCGGCGAGCCGCTCGACCAGGTCGATGAGCTCCGCGAAGGGCAGCCCGTCCAGGTCGTGCTCGGGCAGCAGGCGGGCGAGGTCGCGCAGGCCGGTGTTGATGGCCTCGATGGCCTGGGCGGTGCGCTCGAGGAGGGCGCCGTCGGCGGGTGCGACCGGGAGGGTGCCTGCCGGGGCGAGGGCGGCCCAGGCGCGGCGCTCGATCTCGGCGGAGCCGAGGGCCTGGTGGAGGTCCTCGCGGCGGACGCGGCGGTCGGCGGCCAGGGCGGTGGCCTGCTTGCGCAGGGAGCGGCCGCGCAGCCAGGAGAGCTTGACGCCGTTCTCGCGGCGCCAGGCCTTGTCGGCGGTGGCGGCGGCGAGGGCCTCGAGGTCGGCGTCGTACGCGGCGGCGGTGAGGACGGCGGAGGTGGTGCGCACCCGCTGGAGCATCTCGACCAGGAGCGCGGTCTTGGCGACGGTGTCGGGCTCGTCCAGCTTGACCTCGGCGGCGAGGACGGTGACGGCCTCCCAGGTCTGCTGCAGGTCGCGGCCGCGCAGCTCGGCGAGCGCGGTGGAGGCGGCGCGGGCGTCCTCCGGGGTGGCGACGGTGTCGACGGCCGCGAACCAGGCGTGGGTGTCTGCGGTGAGGGTGAAGGCCCCGAGCTCGGCGTAGCGGCCGAGGTCCTCGCGGAGGTCGGGCTCCGCGGCGGCGTCCTGGGGGTCCTTGACGTCTGCGGCGTCGGCGACGTCCGCCGGGTCGGCTGCATCGGCGTTGCGCGAGTGAAGCACTGTCATGTGAGGTCCGGTTCTGGGCGACGGCGGCGGGGCTGGCGGCGAGGGGGCGGCGGACCGGTTGCGCGGAGGTGCCCCTGGGGCGGGGCGAGGGGGCGCGCGGTCGGCCTGCCGGTTGTGGAGGCCCAGAATACGGGTGCCCGTTCGAGCCTTGCACGCACCCACCGCCCCGACGGGCCGGTGTCGCATGCCGTACCGCCCGCCCGGCCGCTACTCGGGGGACCCACCCGGGTGGTCGGGCGCTGGTCCGGACGGGTGTCCGGGCCGCCGACCGGTGGACGGACCGGGCCGTCGGCCGCCCCGCCGCGGCCGCTCCAGCGGGACCTCGCGGACGCTCCGGCGCGGTCGGCCGAGCGGTGGTCGGTACCCGGACCGACCGAGGGTGACCAGGTCGACCGGCGCAAGGTACTCGTGCAGCGCGGTGCGGTGCCACCACGCGCCGGTTTCCCGCAGTTCGCGCCATCCGGTGAACCGGTAGAGGTAGAGGGTCGCCCGGACGTGGGTCGGCGGGGCGTCGGGGAAGGGGTTGTGGCGCAGCAGGCGCAGCGTGGCCGGGTCGCCGGCCAGCAGGCGGGTGACGAAGGGCAGGAACCAGGGGCGGGCGTAGCCGGGCGAGATGCCGGCGAACCACATCAGCCAGTCCAGCCGCAGGTGGTAGGGGGCGTACTGGCGCGGCAGGCGGTGCACGTCGCCCGGTTTGCCCTTGAATCCGTACTCGCGCCAGACCGTCCGCGGGGTGAGGTCCGTCTCGTCGGTGCCCTCGACCACGACCTCCTGGCGCAGCCGGTTGACGCTGCCGAAGGCGCCGTACGTGTTGACGAGGTGGAGCCGGTTGAAGGAGCGGTTCATGACCTGTCCGCGGGAGACCATGTTCCGTACCGGCCAGTAGCTGAGGACGACGACGCCCGCGGTGAGCGCGATCACCACCGCCTCGTACCAGAGCGGGGCGTCGGGGTAGGCGCGGGCGTGGACGGGCAGGCCGAGGCGGGCGGGTTCGACGGCGGCGAGGGCCAGGGTGACGGTGAGCCAGTTGAGCCAGGCGAAGTTGCCGGAGGCGATCAGCCACAGCTGGGTGGCGACGACGGCGCAGGCGGCGTAGGTCGCGACCGGCTGCGGGAGCAGCAGGGCGACCGGTACGACGAGTTGGACGAAGTGGTTGGCGGCGACCTCCACCCGGTGCAGCGGGTCGGGCAGGTGGTGGAAGAACCAGCTGAGCGGTCCGGGCATCGGCTGGGTCTCGTGGTGGTAGCGCAGGCAGGTCAGGTCGCGCCAGCAGCTGTCGCCGCGGAGTTTGATCAGTCCGGCGCCGAACTCGACCCGGAAGACCAGCCAGCGCATCAGCCACAGCACCAGGGTGGGCGGGGCGGTGTCGGCGTTGCCCAGGAAGGCGGCGAGGAAGCCGGCTTCGAGCAGCAGGGACTCCCAGCCGAAGGAGTACCAGGTCTGCCCGACGTTGACGATGGAGAGGTAGAGGCCCCAGAGCACCGCCCAGAACAGGAGGGAGGCCCAGAGCGGGACGGCGTCGCCGAGTCCGGCGGTGACGGCGGCGGCCAGGGCGGCGCCGCTCCAGGCGACGGCGGCGAAGAAGCGGTCGCTGTAGTGGAGGTGGAAGAGGCCGGGTGCCTGGCGGAACGGGACGCGGGCGGTGAAGCGGGGCACCGGCAGCATGCCGTCCGTGCCGATCAGGGCGCGGAACTGCGCGGCGGCGTTGAGGAATCCGATCAGGTAGAGCGCGGCGAGCAGGCGTTGGACGAGCAGCCGGCTCAGCCAGTCGTCGGGGGCGGCGAACCAGTCCATGCGGCCCATGCCTACCACCGCCGCCCGGCGGGCGGGCCCGGCCGGGGCGCCGGCGGTGGACGGTTCACCCGCTCGGCCCGGCCGAACCGCGCTGGGCCGTACGGCCGCGCCCTCTGCCAGGCCCGGGCCCGGGCCCCTGCCCCTGCCCCTGCGCCCGACCGACCCCGGACGGCACGGTGGCGGGGAGCCTCTCCTCGGGGGTGAGAGGCGCCCCGCCACGGCGGTGTGCGGTACGGGCAGTGCCGGTGGCACTGGTAGTGCGGACGGTGCGGACGGTGCGGGTCGTACGAGCAATGCGGGTAATACGGGCGAAGCAGCCGCTACGGGCGGGCGGGCGACGGGTCGGCAGTTCAGCTCGGCAGGACGATTCCGGTCCCGCCGACGGCGCCCGGGCGGCCGGTCGGGGTAGCGGCGCCGTTCTGCTGCAGCCGGTCGACCAGCAGCGCGGCCAGCGTGCCGAGCTCCTCCTCCGTGCGGGACTGCGCGGTGACGTCCATGCCGACGGTGAGGACACCGTTGACCTGGCCGGTGCGCGCGGTCCGCATCGGGGTGCAGGTGAAGCTGAAGATCTGCTGGATGCGCTGGGCCTCGGGGCGGGTCGACTGCACCCGGACGTCGTTCAGGACGGTGGTGCGGCCGGTGCGGTACGCCTCGGAGACGGCCTGCTGGAGGCCGGCCGCGCCGAGCTGCGGGTAGGCCTGCCCGATCGAGCCGTACGCCACCGGGGCGCCGAAGGTGTCGGCGTGCTGGGCGTTGGCGTAGCGGATCTCCTGACCGGGACCGTCGGTGAGCATGATGGGGAACGGGGAGCCGTCGAAGGCGGCGAACATCTCCTGCTGCTGGGCGAGCAGGTTGTCGCGCAGTCGGATCTCGGAGAGCAGCGCCTCGGCGAGGTGCTGGATGTCGCGCAGCCGCTCGCGCCCCCACTGCCGGGGTTCCCGGTCGAGGACGCAGACGGTGCCGATGACGGTCTTGGTGTCGTCGACGAGCGGGGCCCCGAGGTAGGCCCGGACGCCGAGTTCGTCGACGACCGGATTTCCGGCGAACCGGGGGTAGGCGAGGATGTCGTCCAGCGCGAGGGGCGAGCGCTGGGCGACGACGTGCGGGCAGAAGCCGTGGCTCAGGGGCATCTGCCGGGTGGGGAGGTCGAAGGCGATGCCCCGGTCCGCCCAGGAAGCCCCCTCCTCGGCCGCGATCTCGGGCGAGCTTGGCGGAATGTAGAGCCCCCGGAACATCTGGCGCTCGTCGTTGATGAAGTTGACCATCGCGATGGGAGCGCGGGTGATGCTGGCTGCCAGGTGCGCGAAGCGGTCGAAGGCCTCGTCCGCGGACGGTTCGTTGAGACCCAGGCTGCGCAGCCTGCGAGTCCGCTCGGACTCCCCGGCGGCACCCGGGAACTGGCCTTGAGTGCTCATCACATCAGTCATGGCGCACATGTAATCAGACATTCGGGCTCTTCGGTGCTACCGGTACCGGCCACCGCGTTTGCTGATGATCAGTCAAAGCCGCATGTGAGCGGACGTTCACCGGCCGCAACGAGGGGTAAGATCATTTCCCAGTCCGCGGCGGGGCGAAACGCGCGAGCGGGAAGGATGGCTCGAATCCCGCCAATCCAAGATCGGCTCTGCCCCGAGGGGCGCTCACATATGACAATGAGCCCTGCCGAAGACACGGACGGTATTCATCCCCTCTCGGGGCGGAACCGCTCCAGGGTCCGCATGCACCGATTGCACGGGGGCGATCGGCCCGCCACACCCCCACAGCTTCACCGATTCCACTGGGGCGGCCGCGGCATCGACGGCACGAACGGAGGCACGACACCCGCTGGACGAGAGGACCGACCATGGCGATGGACTACTTCACCGACGAACGACACGAGAGCCTCCGAGCGGAGGTACGCGAGTTCGCGGAGAAGGAGGTTCGGCCGGAGGTGGCCAGAATGGAGGCCGACCGGGAGGTCGAGTTCGAGCTCTCGCGGGAGATCGCACGCCGGGGCTGGATCGGTGTGACCATCCCCAAGGAGTTCGGCGGCCTGGGGCTGGGCCACCTGGCCAAGACCATCATCGTGGAGGAACTGGCCCGCGTCAGCGGCGCGATGGGCGCCGTGGCGCAGGCCTCCCAGCTCGGCGTCGCCAAGGTCATCCACTTCGGCTCGGACGTCCAGCGGCGCAAGTGGCTGCCGAAGTTCGCCTCCGGCAAGGCCCTGCCGACCATCGCGGTCACCGAGCCGGAGTCGGGCGGCCACGTGCTCGGCATGACCGGATCCGCCCGCCGCGAGGGCAACGAGTACGTGCTGAACGGCCGCAAGTGGTTCGTCGGCAACTCCCACATCGGCGACGTGCACGGCGTGGTCTTCCGCACCGGCAGGGGCAGCGGGGGGCTCTCCGCCTTCCTGGTCGAGAGCGACCGCCCGGGCTTCCGGACCGGCGCCCTCGGCAGCCAGGGCGGCCTGCACGGCTTCAGCTTCGGCGAACTCGTCTTCGAGGACTGCCGCATCCCGGTCGGCAACCGGCTGGGCGAGGAGGGGCAGGGCCTGGACGTCGCCTACTCCTCCTCCACCCTGTACGGCCGCCTCAACCTGGGCGCCGTCGCGCTCGGCATCCACGTCGCGATCGTCGAGGACGTCGTGCGCTACGCGGAGGAGCGGGTGCTGTACGGCAAGCCGCTGAACCAGCTGAACAGCGTCGCGCTGAAGCTGGGCGAGCTGCAGTCCAGGCTGATGACCGCCAAGCTGGCCGCGTACCACGCCTCGCACCTGCTCGACAACGGCAAGGCCTGCGACGCCGAGCTGATGAACGCCAAGCTCATCAACACCGAGTACGCGATGGACTCGGCCCGCAGCGCGATGGAGATCCTCGCCGCCCGCGGCACCCAGGAGGAGTTCAACATCATGCGCTACCTGCGCGACGCCACCCACGTCTACGCCCCGGCCGGCACCTCGGACGTCCAGCGGCTGCGGCTCGGCCAGTTCGCCTCGGGAACCTACGGCAAGCAGTGGTCGGCCGAACTGTCCGACCTGGCGAGCTGGGCGTGGACCGAGCTGAACGAGCGGGAGGCCGCCGAGGAGCGGCGCAAGCGGGGCGGACGGGTGGTCCCGATCCCGCTGGCGAGCTGACCCACCCCCCGGTCGAAACGCATGGCGGCGACCCTTCAGCATACGATCGCTTGACCTGTTCCTGACGACTCTCCGGGAGGCGGACCCCGCCCCCGGAGAGCCGCCCGGACCTCGCGGCACGTGCGCTGAGCTGGTGCGATCCGTCGGCGAACACTTCCGCCCGGCGGACCTGCCGGCGCCACCAACCGCTCACATATCGTCAGTTGATGTTGCGATGAGGGCACCTGGGACTGATAGGTTTCCTGCCGTCGGCGGCCGTGGCTGCACTCCGCCCGGACGGTGACACCTCGTCACCCCGTCCGGCGACCCCGGCCTCGGCGCCCTGAAACCCGCCCGGGCCACACGGGCCGCACGGGCCGACCCACCGTTCGGACCCGAGACCCGGCCTGCAACTCGGCCCTGCACCAAGGAATCAGATGCCAGGCATATCGGCCCCTCGCACGGGCCACCGCGCCGGCCGGTCCGGCTCCCTCCGCAGTTCGATCCTCGCCCTCGCGCTGGTCCCCAGCCTGGGCCTCGCCGCCGCCTGGGGATACGCCGCCTACCTGCTGCGCGACGCCGGGAACCGCACCGCGGTGGTGATCGGCACCGTCGTCGTCGCCCTCGTCCTGCTGTACAGCCTGATCCGCGGCATCCGGGCCGCCCGGGCGCTGTCCGGCCGACTGACCGGACTGCGCGCCGACACCCTCTCGCTCGCCCAGCGGGAGATCCCCGAGGTGGTCGGGCGGCTGCGCGCCGGGGAGCCGGTGCCCACCCCGCCCGCCTGGACGCCCTCCCGCCGGATCGGCGACGAGGTCCAGCAGACCGCCGACGGCCTCGCCGCCGTCCGCCAGGCCGCCGTCGCCGCCATCGTCCACCAGGCCCAGGGCCGCGAGGGGACGAAGAAGGTCTTCCTCAACATCGCCCGGCGCACGCAGATCCTGATCCACCGACAGATCAGCATGCTGGACGCGCTGGAGCGCGAGCACGAGGAACCCGAGCTGCTGCGCGAGCTGTTCGCGGTCGACCACCTCGCCACCCGGATGCGGCGCAACGCCGAGAACCTGGTCATCCTCGGCGGCGCGCTGCCCGCCCGCCGCTGGCGCAACGCCGTGCCCGTGGTCAACGTGCTGCGCAGCGCCGTCTCCGAGACCGAGAACTACGCCCGGGTCGTCGTCCAGGGCGTGCCGCGCGCCTCGCTCAGCGGGCAGGCCGTCGCCGACGTCATCCACCTGGTCGCCGAGCTGATCGAGAACGGCACCACCTTCTCCCCGCCGTACACCCAGGTGCAGGTCTCCGCGCAGGAGGTGCCCAAGGGCCTGGCGGTCGAGGTCGAGGACCGCGGCCTCGGCATGGGCGAGGAGGAGTACGAGCGGCTCAACGAGTACCTCGCCAACCCGCCCGAGCTGGACGTCTCCGCGCTCGGCGACGACCTGCGGCTCGGCCTGTTCGTCGTCGCGCGGCTCGCCGCCCGGCACGACATCCAGGTCACCCTGCGGCCCTCGCCGTACGGCGGCACCCGCGCCGTGGTGCTGGTGCCCGCGGTGCTGCTGGAGCAGGCCGAGCAGCCGGCCGCCGTGCCCGGGCTGCCCTCCGGCGCACGGGTCACCCGCACCCCGGTGCCGGAGGCCCTGCCGAGCACGGACGGGGACCTCGGGGACCTCGGGGAGGTCGACGGGGAGCTGACGGGCACGCTCGCCGGGGTGCTCAGCGGGCTGCTGGGCAACGGGCCTGCGGGGCCCGCGGGGCCCGCCACGTCGGAGGCTCCGCCGGTCGTCGGAGGTTCGCCCGGTGCGGGTGATTGTGGTGTGATCGCCGACGAGTTGCTCGATCCGGGCCTCGCGGACGGTCCGGCGGACGGCGCTCTGCTGGGCAGCGGTCCGGCGGACGGCGGTCCCGCGGTGCCCCTCAACGGCGGTCTGGCCGTCGGCGCCGAGATCCCCGGGCTGCCCGGTGCCGTGGTCGTCCCCCGGCCCACCCTGCCGCGCCCGTACGAACTCCCGGGCGACGCCGCGGCCGACGCGCGGACGGACGCCCTGCCGGGTGCGGTGACGAACCTCGCGCCGGGTGCGGTCACGAACGGGGTGCCGGACGTGCTGTCGGGCGCCGTGACCGCGCCCTTCGACGGCGTCCCCGCCGACCGTTCCGCGCCCACCCACGAACGCCCGCAGGAGGACCAGGTGCAGCACGGCCCGGACGGCGAACTGCGCACCCCGCGGGTCCTGCCGCAGCGGGTCCGCAACGCCAGCCTCGCCGAGCAGCTCCGCGAGGCCAACGCGCCCGGTGCCATGCTGCCGCCGTCCGTCGGCCACTCCGCCCCCGTCGCTCCGGCCGCGCCGCCTGTCCCGGCCGCGCCCCGGTACGGCGGCGCCGACGCCGACGCCGAGGCCCCCTCGCCGCAGCGCTCCCGCGCCACCATGGCCGCCATCCAGCGCGGCACCCGGACCGCCCGCGCGGCCGGCACCGAACCGGGCGCGCAGGCCTCGCCCGCGCCCGCCGCCCCGCACACCCCGGCCGCACCTTCCGCCGCTCAGGAAGCCTCCGCCGCTCAGGAAGCCAAGGAACAGCAGTGATGACGCAGCACACCGAAACCCAGCGCGACCTCAACTGGCTGCTGGACCAGCTGGTCGCACGGGTACCCGAGACCCGGCACGCGATCGTCCTCTCGGAGGACGGCCTGCTGGTCGGCATGTCGCAGGGCCTCGACCGGGCCGACGCCGAGCACCTCTCCGCGGTCGCCTCCGGACTGCAGAGCCTGGCCCGCGGCGCCGGGCACCGCTTCAACGGCGGGCGGGTCCGGCAGACCGTGGTCGAGATGGACCAGCTGTTCCTGTTCGTCACCACCGCCGGGCAGGGCGCCCGGCTCGCCGTCCTCACCAGCGAGCAGGTGGACGCCGGGCTGATGGCCTACGAGATCAACATGTTGGTCAAGCAGGTCGGCCAGTACCTCACCGCGGCGCCGCGCAGCGATGCCGGCCAGGTCGGCGTGGGTGGCGGTGCGTGACCACCGCCGACGCCGACGAGGGCTGGTTCTACGACAAGGACGCCGGCCATCTGGTCCGTCCTTACGCGATCACCAACGGGCGCACCGGACCGGTCCGTGACGGGTTCGCGCTGATCACCCTGGTGGTCACCGCGGACCCGCGCACCGACACCACCCGGCTCTCGCCCGAACCTGCCGCGATCATCGACCTGTGCCGCGAACGCCCGTTGGCCGTGGCCGAGATCGCGGCCACCCTCGACCTGCCGGTCAGCGTCGTCAAGGTGCTGCTGGACGACCTGGCCGAGGCCCGGCTGATCCTCACCCGCGCCCCGGTCCAGCTCGCCGAGGCGCCGGACATCTCGCTGATCCAGGCCGTGATCGAGGGCGTCCGCCGGCTCTGACCGGCGGGGCACCCGCCCTCGGCACGGCCGCCCCGCTCGCTCCCGTTCTCCCCGTTCTCCCCGTTCCCTTCCAGGAGACCCGAATTGACGACCCAGAGCCTGGTGCCGGGCGCGGTCAAGATCCTCGTCGCCGGCGGCTTCGGCGTCGGGAAGACCACCATGGTCGGCTCGGTCAGCGAGATCGAACCGCTCCAGACCGAGGAACGGATGACCCGCGCCAGCATCGGGGTCGACAGCCTCGACGGCGTCCAGGACAAGTCCACCACCACGGTGGCCATGGACTTCGGGCGGATCACCGTCCGCGAGGACCTGGTGCTCTACCTCTTCGGCACGCCGGGGCAGTTCCGGTTCTGGTTCATGTGGGACGACCTCGCGCTCGGCGCCCTCGGGGCGATCATCCTCGCCGACACCCGACGGCTCGAATCCAGCTTCGCCGCCGTGGACTTCTTCGAGCAGCGCGGGATCCCGTTCGCGATCGGCGTGAACTGCTTCCACGGCCGCCGCGAGGCCACGCCCCAGGAGGTCCGCACCGCCCTCGACCTCGGACCGGAGGTCCCGGTCGTGCTCTGCGACGTCCGGGAGCGGGCATCCAGCAAGGAGCTGCTGCTCGCCCTGCTCGACCGGGTGCACCGGGACGCCCTGGCCGCCGGGCGGCGGTGAGGGCCGGTCCCGGAGTCGAAGCAGCCGGCAGCCGGGCGGGGATGCCGCGTCAGGCGTGCGTGAGGCGTGCGTCAGGCGTGGCCGGGTCGAGTTCGGCGAGTGAGCCGACCAGCGGGGCCACTTCGGGGACCTCGGTGGCCCGCGCCAGGGTCGCCTCCAGCGCGGCGTCGTGCACCGGACGGGCAGCCGTCAGCAAGTCACGGCCCTCCTGCGTCAGCTCGGTGTAGATGCCGCGCCGGTCGTCCGCGCAGAGGTAGCGGCTCAGCAGGCCCCGGTCCTCCAGGCGGCTCACCAACCGGGTGGTCGCGCTGCTGCTCAGCGCCGCCGCGCGGGCCAGCTGCTGCCTCCGCATGTTCGACTTATGGTTCACCCCTCCCCGGTCCACGCCGCCGAACAGAGCGCCGTGGCCAGCTCCTCGGTGTACCAGGCGGCGGCCAACCAGGCGGTGGCGAAGGCCTCGTGGTCGTCCGCGACGATCCGCCCGAACACGTCGCGCCGCTGGTTCGCCGCGGCGGCCCGCAGCCCGTCCAGCAGCTCGGCGGCGGTGGCCAGCCCGGCGGCGCGGAGCAGACCGCGGTCGGACGCCGCCGTGGCCCCGCTCGGCGCGAGGGCGTAACGGCCGGTGGTGACCGTCTGCTCCACCCGGCGACCGAGCACGTGAACGGGCGGGCCGTACGGGGCGGGGGGTTCCGGGCGCTCCGGGCGCTCCGGGCGCTCCGGGCGCTCCGGAGTCGTACCGCTCGGCGTTCGGGGCGTTGCATCGGGCGTCGCGGCGGGTGTCGCCTCGGAGGCCACCTCGGAGGCCGCGTCGGGGGCTGCGTCGGGGGCTGCCAGGTCGGCGGTCTGGAGGCGTTCGAGACCGAGGTTGACCCGGCCGGCGCGGTCGGCGGGGAGGGCGAGCGGGTCCGGGCCGTCCGGGGGTGTACCGATCGCGAGCAGGCGCAACTCCGGGCGGTCCGCGCGCTCCAGCCGGCCGATCACCCGCAGCCGTAGGCCGGGCAGGGTGGCAAGCAGCGCGAGGTTCGCCCGGAAGGGCAGCTCGGGGTGCTCGTGCGCCGCGCGCAGGGCGATGACCGGACCGCCGCCCACGCAGCGCGCCGACAGCTGCGGCACCCCGCCCGGCCCGGTGGGAGCGGCGCCCAGCAGCGTGACGTCCAGGAACAGCAGGTCGCTCCCGGCAGGCCGGCTCTCGTACGGCAGCTCCTGGGCCGCGAGCGCCCGCGCCACCTGATCGGCCGCCGGTACGGACCAGAGCCGGGCCGCAGGCTCCGCCGTCCACGCCGCGCCCGCCGCGCGGACCGCCCGGACGGCGGCACCGGCCCCCAGCCGCCCGGTGGCGGACCTGGTCGCACCCTGGACGGCCAGCCCGGCGCGGCTGAACTCCCGGTGGCTGAGCGCGGCGTCGCCCAGCCGGACCGTCCGGTTGCCCGCCCCGACCGCCTGCGGGGCGGCGGCGGCCGCGTCCTCGTGCGGCATGACCTCGGAGACCGTGCTCAGGCGGCCGTCGGCATCCACCGCCCAGCCGATGGCGCCCGCGTGGGTCGCCGTCAGCACCGGCTCGGCGAACAACCCGTAGAGCCGCAGGCCGCCCTCCTCCCGGTAGGTCTGGCGTGCGGTGCCGCGCAGCTCGGCGACCGGGCCGGGGCCCGCGGTCAGCGCGGCGGTGAGGCCGAGCAGCTCGCGCAGACCGGCCACCAGGTCCGCCAGTCGGTGGTCGGGCGCCCCGGACCGGGCCGCCCGGACCCGGGTCACGACGGCGACGGCCGCCGCAGCCGGGCGGTACAGGCCCGCGAGCCGGGACCGGTGGGCGGCGCGCAGGAGTTCGGCCTGGGCGACCGCGCCCGCGCCGCTCACCCCGGCGGCGAGGACGGCAGCCGCGGCCCGGTGGAGGTGGTGGGCGGCGGCGAGTTCGGCGGCGGTGAGGGGGGCTTGCGGCTCCACCGGCTCCCGGGGTGGGGCTACGGCTTCCGCCGGTTCGGTCGTTCCCGTTGGCTCGGTCGGACCGGTCGGACCGGTCGGACCGGTCGGACCGGTCGGACCGGTCGGGCCGGTCGGCCCCGCCGGCTCGCCCTCCGGCGTCGCCCCGGCGAGCGGGCAGAGGGTGACGGCGGCGGCCCGGTGGACGCAGGCCGGGGCGAGCAGGCAGCCGCAACGGATGTCCGCCTGCTCGGCGACCACCCCGCCCGGAGCGTGCAGGACGAGCACCGTCTCCTCGTCCACCTCGATCCGCCACTCCTCGCCCTCCCGGGCCACCGGACGCTCCGCCAGCTTCGCCGCCGCGCCGTCCAGCCGCTTCTGCAGCCGGGCGCTCAGCCCGGCCACCACCTCGGCGACCACCTCGGGCCGCACCGCCGGCCAGTCGTTCGTCCGCGCAGTCATGCTCATCGCACCTTCTCCCCCACCCAGCGGGCCAGTTCCAGCGGGCTCAGCGCCGCCACGGGCATTCCGGCCGCGACCAGTCGGCCCGCGACCGCCTTCGAGTAGCGGGCCGTGCCGGTGTCGTCCAACGCCGCGCAGCCGAGCAGGTGGACGCCGGAGTCCACCAGCGCCCGGGTCTGGGCCAGCAGCCCGGAGACCGGCCCGCCCTCCTCGAAGTCGCTGACCACCGCGACCAGCGTGCGGGACGGCACCGTCACCAGCTCCCGCGCGTAGCGCAGGCCGCTCGCGATGCTGGTGCCGCCGCCGATCCGCACCTCCAGCAGCAGGCTCAGCGGATCCTCCACGCGCTCCGTGAGGTCGACGACCTCGGTGGAGAACGCCACGAAGTGGGTGCTCAGCGAGGGCACCCCGGCCAGGATCGAGGCCGTCAGCGCCGCCCAGACCGTGGAGGCCTCCATCGACCCGGAGACGTCCACCACCAGGATCAGCCGCCAGTCGTTGGCCTGCCGCGCCCTCGTCCGGAACACCGGGCGCTCGGGCACGATCAGGGTGCCGCCCTCCGGCGTGGGACGGGCGGTGGCGAGGTTGGCGCGGATGGTCCGGTCCAGGTCGAGTCCGCCGCCCGGACGACGGGACGGCCGCGGCACGGCGATCCCGGTCAGCGCCGGGCGCAGCCGTGTCGCCAGCTGCCGGGTCAGCTCGTCCACCAGGCGCCGCACCAGTGGACGCAGCCGTGCCAGCCGGGCCTCGGGCAGGCCGCCCGCGTGCTCCAGGACGGTGCGCAGCAGGTCGACGGACGGGCGGACGGCGGACGGCTCGACGGCGTCCAGGACGTCGGTGCGGCCCTGCACGACGGCGGCGGCCAGCACCTCCTCCCGCAGGCCCGGGCCGAACAGCGACTCCAGCTCCTCCGCCCACTCCCGCACCCCGGGGTAGGGGGCCTCGCGGCCTCCCCGGTTGCCCCGGCTCTCCAGCCCGGGGCCGGAGCCCTCGCCGTGGCCGCTGCCGTACAACTCGTCCAGGGCGGTGGCGAGTCGGGAGCCGCGGCTGCTCAGGCCGCCGCTGCCGGGGCGGCCCAGGAGCAGGCGCCAGCGCTCGGTGGGGGCGAGGGTGTGCCGGGCCGGGTCACCCGGCTCGGGAGTCGGCGCGGACGGGTCCGGGTCGGGAGCTTCCCGGGGTGTCGGCGGCAGCAGGCCGCGGCGGGCCAGCGCGGCGCGGGCCGCGAGGTCCGCCCGCACCCAGCCGGCGACCACGGCGGGGCCGGCCTCCTCGGGCAGCGCGGTGAGCCGGGCGCCCAGGCGCTCCTCGACCAGGGCCAGCAGCCGGTCGCGGGCGGCCGGGCTGAGCGTGTCGAAGCCGCCGCGCAGTGCGGGCAGCCGGTCCAGGAAGGCGCCGTCGGGCAGCGAGGTGACCCGCTCCAGGACGGGCTCCAGCGCCTCCGGCGCGGAGTCGAACAGCCCCTCCGCCGCCGTCAGCAACCCGACCAGCGCGCGAGCGAGCGTCTGCCGCGCCTCCGGACCGGTCGCCCCGTCCACCCAGGAAGCCGCCCGGTCGCCCAGCACCCCGGCCGGCTCCTGCCCGAGCAGCACCCGCACCGCCCCGGCCGCACCCCGCACCAACGGGCTCCCCCGATCGGCGAGTTCGGCCAGCACGTACGCCAGCCGTACCCCGCCCAGCCGGTCCGCCCGCCGCACCAGCTCCACCAGTGCCCGCGCGTCCTGCGGATCGTCCGACCCGCCCAGCCCCTCCAGCTGCCGCACGGCAGCGACCGTCAGCACCTCCCCGGCTGCCGCCAGCGGGCCGGCGGAGGAGGACGAGGACGGAAAGGAGGTGGTGGCCGAGGAGGAGCCAGGCGCATCAACGCCCTTGCCGTCGGCCGTACGCGGCGGCTCCTTACCTTCCGGGGTCCAGCCCGGGAAGTGGCCGGCGGCGAGGCGGTCGAGGAGGGAGAGGGCGTCGAGGAGGTCGGGGAGGGTGGCTGTGGCGGGAAGGGTGGTGGTGAGCTGGGTGAGGCGGGTGTCGATGAGGGTGGGGAGGGCGCAGGAGGCGGCGGCGGTGAGGCCGTCGATGATCTCGCGCGGGGTGGGTTCGGCGGTGACGCGGGCGCGCAGGGCGCCTTCGGCGGCCTGGGCGGGGGTGACGCCCCGGGTGCCGGCGACGGTGAGCATGGCGGCGGTGGCGGGCGTCCAGTGGAGGCGCCAGCGGGTGCCGAGGGTTTCGGTGCCGCCGGCGCCGGTGGTGGCGACGGGGTCGGCGTAGGGGACGTCGCAGGCGGTGAGGCGGTGCAGGAGGATCTCGCGGCGGCGGTCGAGGGGGCTGCGCAACGGATCGAGGCGCAGGTCGCGCGGGCCCGGGTCGGCGGGGCCGGGGAGGCCGAGGTCGGCGAGGAGGGTCTCGACGGCGGGGGCGAGTCCGCTGCGCGGGGCGGTGGGGGTGGGGCGGCCGGTGCGGGTGCCGATCAGGACCTGTTCGAGGGCGCGGGCGACGGCCCGGCCGCGGCCGAGGGGTTCGCCCTGGGCGAGGACGGTCTGCACCGCCTCGACGAGTTCGCCGCGGCCGGGGGCGGCGTGGCCGCGCAGCCGGGCGAGGTCGCCGGCCAGGCGGACGATCTCGCGGGCGTCGGCGGGACCGCTGGGGTGGTCCTGGGTGCGCAGGGCGGCGCAGATGCGGACCGCGGTGGTGGTGAGCGCCTCGGCGAGCCGGTCGGGGTCGCCCCCTGCCTCGAGGACGGTGTGCTGCCACTCGGGGTCGCGGATGCCCGCCGGGTAGCCGGAGCGGGCGTCGAGCAGCGGGTAGGTGTAGGGGATCAGGGAGAGGACGTGGCCGGGGCCGTCCGGGTGCGGTGGCTCCTCGGCGGCGGTCGGCCCGTCGGGGACGGGCTCCAGCAGCGCGGGGGCGTGGAAGGCGCCGACGACGGCGGCGATCCGGCGTCCGCCCGCTGCGGCGGCCCGGATGCGGGCGCGCATCCAGGCCTCGCGGCGGAGGTCGTACGGGTCGACGCCGGGGCCGGTCTCGGCGTCGTGGCGCAGTGCCCAGCCGACGAGCAGGGCGGCGCGCCGAACGGCTTCCGGCGTGGAGCCGGGGGCGGCGGTCTCGACCAGCCGGTCCCACAGGTCCTCGTCGGAGTCCCGGCCGGTGAGGCGGTGGCGCAGCGCCTCGGCGACCCCGGGTGCGTCGGCGGTCCTCGACCCCGGCCCCCGACCTTCCCCCGCCGCCCGGGTGGTGCGGTGGGCGAGCGGGAGGTCGCAGGCGATGGCCTCCACCCCGTTGCGCCGGGCCCACCGCAGGGCGGCGAGTTCCGGGGAGAAGTCGGCGAACGGGTAGAAGGCGGGCCCGCCCGCCTCCTCGGGCCCGGCGGGGGCGGCGGCGAGGGCGACCGGGGCTTCGGTCGCCTCGTCGGCGAGCCGGCCGAGCCAGGGCTGGAACTCGGCGGGGAGTTCGACCAGTACCGCCTCGGGCCGGGCGGCGTCGAGCAGCGCGGGGACGACCGCGCTGAGGGACGGCGCGTGGTGGCGCACGCCGATCAGGTAGGGCCCCGGCCGGTCGGTGCCGGAGGCGGCCAGCCGGTCGGCCTCGGTCCGGACCGTGCGGTCCGCGTCGTCCGGGGCGGGAGTCACCGCGCTGCTCATCGGCTCAGGCCTCCAGTGCCGAGCGGAGGTCCCACAGGGTGCGCCAGGTGGCGGCGCCCTGTTCGGCGCGGCGGCGGACCGGGCCGTCCCAGTAGCCGAGCAGTCGGGCCGCGTCGGCCGGGTCGTCCTTGCGGACCACGCCGAGGAGCTGGCCGGGAAGGCGGCCGAGCAGGTCGCCGCCGTCGGGCAGGTAGGCGGCGGTGACGCCGAGGGCGGTGGCGACGGAGACCGCCTCGGCGGTGCTCATCACGGTGGACGGGCGCTCGACGTCCCAGCCCTCGGTGGAGCGGCCGGTGCGCAGGTCCCGGAAGGCGGTGACCAGGGCCTCCAGGACGGCGTCGTCGACGGCGTAGCCGGCGCCGGCCCGGGCGACGGCGACGGTGGACTGCCGGCGGACCAGGTCGACCTCGGCGGCGAGGCTGCCGATCGGGCCGACCGTCTCGAAGTTGAACCGCCGCTTGAGGGCCGCGGACATCTCGCTGACGCCCTTGTCCCGCAGGTTGGCGGTGGCGATCAGGGTGAAGCCTGCGGCGGCGTGCAGCTGCCCGTCCGGCGTGCCCGCCAACTCGGGTACGGCGACGCGCCGTTCGGAGAGCAGGGAGACCAGGGCGTCCTGCACCTCGGGCAGGCAGCGGGTCACCTCCTCGACCCGGGCGACCGCCCCGGTGGTCATCGCGGTGAGCACCGGGGAGGGGACGAGGGCCTCGCGGCTGGGGCCCTTGGCGAGCAGCAGGGCGTAGTTCCAGCCGTACTTGAGCTGGTCCTCGGTGGTGCCGGCGGTGCCCTGGACGGTGAGCGCGCTGGTGCCGCAGACGGCGGCGGCGAGCAGTTCGGAGAGCATCGACTTGGCGGTGCCGGGCTCGCCGACGAGCAGCAGGCCGCGCTCCCCGGCGAGGGTGACGACGCAGCGCTCGACCAGGGCGCGCTCACCGACGAACTTCGGCTCGACGGCGAGGCTCTTGCGCCCCGCCTTGAGCTTCTCGCCGCCGCTGCCCATCACGAAGGTGACGACGGCGCGCGGGGTGAGGCGCCAGCCGGGCGGGCGCGGGCCGCTGTCGTACGCGGCCAGGAACTCCAGTTCGGCGGCGTACTTCTCCTCGGGCGGGACGATCTGCCGCTCCGCGGTGTCCGGGACGGTCGTGGTGGTCGTGCTCATCGGCGGGCCTTCCTGCGCTTGCTGGTCTGGAGTTCTTCGTAACCGGGGGCGTCGCCGTCGACGGTGCGCTGCCAGGCCCGGGCGAACAGCTCGGGGACGGGCAAGTGCGCCAGCACGGGCCGGTGGGTGGGCAGGGGGTACAGGGCGGCCTTCCAGGTCTCGGCGGGCAGACCCGGGGACTTGGCCTCCTGCCAGCCGCCGGGCAGGAAGAGGCTCCGGCCGGCCCGGGACCGCTTGGCCTCCAGCACCAGCGCGGTGGCGGCGAGTTCGGCGCGGGCCTTCTTCAGCCGGGCGGGCTTCCAGCCCGTCCAGCGCGCGACGTTGCGGTCGGTGGGGTCGGGCAGGGCGAGCAGTTGGAGGTAGAGCGCGGCCGCGTCCTCGCCGAGGCCGTGGGTGCGGGACACCTCGGCGACCAGCCCGGGGGCGGACAGCTGCGGGTTCTGCAGCCAGGCCGGTCCGTCGCCGGTGGCCGGCACCGCGGCGGCGGAGGCGGCCAGGCGCTCCGGCTCGCCGCGCAGGACGGACTCGATGGCGGCCCGCTCGGTGCCGAACCAGTAGCTGCTGGAGAGCCCTTCGAGCAGCTCGAGCAGCGGGTCGTCCGGACCGGTGAGGGCGGCCGGGCGCAGCCAGATCCGCTCGAAGTCCTCGTGGTACGGGGTGAGGACGAGCGCCGGGCCGCAGCGGACCAGACCGTCCGGGTCGGCGCCGCCCTCGGCGGGCAGGCCGAAGTGGGTGCGCAGGACGGCGGCCAGCGAGGCGCCCTTGACGGTGCGGACGAGGTCGAGGTCGAGCAGCAGCTCGGGGTCGGCCAGGCGGTCGCGCAGGGCGGTGGCGGCCCGGGGCAGCAGCGGGCGCAGCGGGCTGTCGGCGGGCAGGTGATAGGCGAGCCAGCGGATGGCGCCGATGCCGGAGGCCAGCGCGCCGGACTCGGGTACGGCCGACGGGTCCTCGGCGACCAGCTGGGACGGGCCGTGGTCGGTGTCCTGGCGTCGGAAGCCGGTGCTGCCGGTCAGCCACGGGGTGCGGGCGGGGTTGAGCACCGCCTCGATGCTGCCGATGGACACGCCCTGGACGGTGGCGAGGGCTTCCTCGGGGAGGGTGACGAGCCGTCCGAAGCGGCGGATCCAGGCCTCGGCGCCGGCGTCGAGGGCGGGGCCCTCGGTCCACAGCTCCTTCGGGTCGGCGGGAAGCAGGGCGCCCCAGACCTCGGCGAGCCCGGCGTGGTCGTGTCCGCGCAGCCAGGTCTGGGCGGCCCGGACCTCGGCGGGCTTGAGGCCGTACTCGGCGGGCACCTCGGCGTTGCCCCAGTGCAGCAGGCCCGAGGGCGGGCTGAGCAGCAGGGTGGCGCGGGCGGTGCCGATGCCGGTGAGTTCGGAGAAGGCGGCGGCGCGGGCCGTGTCCCAGGGGACGCCTCCGCGCAGGGCGGCGACCTGCCAGAACTTGGCGACCCAGGCGGCGGAGACCCGCTCCTCGGTGCCGCGCTCCTCGACGGTGGTGAAGTGCGCGACGGGGCCGAACTCCCCGCTCGGGTCGTGGTCGACGGCGAGCCAGTGCACCGTGCCGTCGGTGAACTGGCGCCGGTGGCCGAGGATGACGACGGTGCGGTCGCCGTGGCGCAGCACCTCGCCCTGGCGCTGGAGGGCCGGCCGGTCGCCGGCGGTGCTCTGCGGCGGCTCGCCGAGGACGATCTCACGCAGGGTGGCGACGCGGTCGGCGAGCGGGGCCTTGGTGAGCTCGCCGAGCAGCAGGACCAGCGAGGAGCGGTGGGCCGGGAGGGTGAGCGGGGCGGCCACGGCGTGGGCCAGGACGTCGAGCCGGCCGAGCAGGTGCAGCCAGCCGTGGCCGGCGTCGCCGCCGCGCAGGGTGACGGTCGCCGGGGTGGTCCAGCCCTCGCCGTTCGCGGCGGGCGGGGCGGCGAGGACGGTGGTGACGGTGCGCAGGTTGTTGAGCACCCAGTGGCGGTCGCAGGTGCCCCAGCTGTTGCCGAAGCCGCCGATCTCGGGCAGGACGGCGCGGACGGCGTCGCGCAGTTCGTCGTCCCGGCCGTGGTCGGGCCGCCACTCGGCGGCCTCCGCCTTGCTCGGGCGTTCGGCGTCCGGCTGCGGGACGAACCGGGCGATCCGGTCCAGCAGGTCGGCGGCGAAGCGGGCGAACCCGGCGACGCCGGCGAGCAGCAGCGGGTGGGCGATCCCGGGCAGGGCGGCGCCGATCGCCTCGACGGGCAGGGTGTTGCGGGCCGCGCCCTGCTGGGCGAGCGGGCGCCGGACGCCCTGGACGGTGAGCCAGCGCTGCTCGTCCTGCGGGACGGGCTCGGCGTCGACCGGCCAGGCGAGGTCGATCAGGTGCGCGGCCTGCTCGGCGGTCACGTCGCGCAGCACGCGCGATCCGGCCTCGTCGCGGGGCCGCAGGGCGTGCCAGTGGTCGTACGGCGGGACGAGCACGGTGCCGGCGGCGGAGAGGTCGCCCGACCGGCAGGGGCGCAGGTCGGCGGTGCGGTCCGCACGGTCGGCGAGGTCGGGCAGGTTGAGGGAGAGGTGCTCGCCGCCCGGGCGGCTGACCACCGGGGCGGCCTCGCCGGGCAGGGCGAGTCGGCCGACCGGGACGGAGTCCGGCTCGCGCCGCCCGTTCAGCGGCAGGACGATGCGCTGCCCGTCGGCCGTGAAGGTGGTGACGGCGCGGCCGGGCTCGCTGCGGACCCAGTGGCCGAGCACGGTGCCGTCGGTGCCGAGCGGGCTCTGCTCCAGGCCGGGCTGCAGCGGCAGCAGCCGGGTGCTGCCCTCGATGAGGCGGCCGGCGCCTGCGGTGCCGGCGATCACGGGCGGCTCGGCGGCGCGGCCCAGGGTGCCGGTGGCCGGGTCGAGTTCGCGCAGGACGGGGCCGTCCGTGCCGTGGCGCAGCGTCCAGTAGCCGGCGCCGTCACCGAGGACGGGGTGTTCGTGGGGCATCCGGGTGTCGCCGGGGTGCAGCGGGCGCTCGCCGGTGGTGCGGCCGCCGCCGGGCAGCGGGAGGGACGGCTCGTCCGGGAACCGCTCGCCGTAGTGGTAGCCGGCGATCGTGCGGCCCTCGAGTTCGAAGGTCTCGCCCGGGCGGCCGGACCAGTAGGCCGTCTGCTTGCCGTCCTCCCACCAGACGACGAGCAGTTCGCCGTCGACCAGGCGCAGCCGGGGCCGGTTCCAGTTCTCCGTCAGCTTGGGCACCCGCAGGGTGTGCTCCAGCAGGATGCCCTGCGGGCCGACCGCGACGGCCCGGTCGAGGCGGGCGAGGATCAGGTAGGGCCAGGCGTCCTCGACGATCAGGCCGTCCAGGCCCCGGGTGCGCAGGCCGGGGGCGGTGGTCGGCGGGGCGTCGTCGGCGGGCGGGTCGGCGAGCTTGGCGAGCGCGTCCTCCAGGGCGGGCCAGCCGAGTTCGTCCAGGATGCCGGCGCCGAGGGCGCGGGCGAGCAGGCCGGTGACGTCGAGTGCGGCGATCTTCTCGGCGGCGGCCGGGGCGACCGTGCGGATGGCGGTGCGGTACTGGCTCAGCGAGCGGACCAGGTCGGCGGCGCCGGCCAGGCCGCGGGCGGCGGTGACCTCCTCGGCGCGGGCCTCGGCCCACTCCGCGAACAGCTCGTTCAGCAGCGGCAGCACGGGCGCTTGGCGCTTGACCGCCGTCTCCCAGGCGGCCGGGGTGGCACGGCGCAGCAGCGGGCGGTAGCGGGCGTCGGCGGCGACGGCGGCGAGGCCGGCGCTGTCGGGACCGCAGTGCCCGACCCAGTCGCGCAGGTCGAAGCCGAGGCCGGCCGGCGGGTCGGCGACCGGCACGCCCGCGGCCAGCAGGAGGTCCAGCAGGTCGAGCCGCGTGTGGCTCGCGCGGATGCCGGTGAAGAGGTCCACGGGGACGGCGTCTGCGCGCAGCCGCTCGACCATCCGGCCGGCCAGGGCGAGGGTGGCCGGGCAGCTGGGCCGGGTGCGCCAGCCGCGGCCGAGGTGCTGGCACCAGCGCTGGAGCCAGGCGGCGGCGGGCTCGGCGCCCTCGGCGCGGGGGCCGGTGAGCCGTTCCTCGGTGCCGGTCTCGGCGAGCACCGCCAGCCAGGCGGTGTCGTGCGGGGCCGGGTCGGAGGAGGCCGGGTCCGGCAGCAGCTCCAGCAGGCGGGTGCGGACGTCGGCGTCGCGCATGCCCAGCTCGACCAGCGCGCCGTGCCAGGACTTCCAGAACGCGGCGGGTGCGCGGTTGATCCCCGGGGCGGCCAGCAGCTCGGCGAGCAGCGCCTGTTCGTGCTCGGTGCGGTCCAGCCCGGCGGCCCGGATCAGTGCGCGGGCGTCCTCGGCGACCCCGGCGTACGGGGCCATGCCGGCCGCGGAGCGCTCGGTGCACAGCTGGCGGAAGCGCTGCCAGGCGGTCTGCGGGTCGAGCCGCTGGGCGAGCTCCTTGACGTACTGGCGCAGGGACTTGACGGTGAGCGCGCCGGCCAGGGCGAACTCCAGGAAGACGGCGCGCAGCCGCTCCTCGTCCACCGTGAGGCCGTGGGTGCGCTCGGCCTCGCGGGCCTTGCCGAACCAGGCGGCGGCGTAGGTCTGGTTGCCGTGCCCGAGGAAGATCCGGCCGACCTCCTCGCAGAAGGTGGGCAGGAAGTGCGGGACGGCGCGGCCGAGCCGGGTGACGAGCTCGTCGAAGCCGTCCTTGGCGGCGCCGGGCTTGGCGGCGGCCTGGCGGGCGAGCCGCTCCATCTCCTTGACCAGGGCGAGCGCGTGGTGCCCGTTGGCCGGGTCGTGGACCAGGGCCCAGGCGGGGAAGCCGAGCGCCTCCTGGCGGACCTGGCCGACCTCGGCGGGCTCGCCGTCGGGCGCCAGGCCGAGGAAGTCGAGGGCGAGGTCCTCGGCCTGACCGAGCGCGCCGGGGACCAGTCGGACGATCCGCCGGCCGTCGAGCGCGGGGTGGGTGTAGGCGCGGGCGGTGAGCACGTCGGCGGCGCTGTCGGGGCGCCCCGCGTCGGGCAGGGTGCCGGGCGGCAGCACGGCGCCGGCGTCGAGCAGTGCCTCGGGCGCGGCGGCCGCGGGCGAGCCGGCGGCGGTGGTGTTCGGGGCGGTGGCGGTGGTGTTCGGGCCGGTGGCGGTCATGCGGCGTCCTCCCCTTGGTGCGTGCGGCCGGCGTACAGGGCGGCGGCCATCCGCATGCCCTCGGACCAGGCGACCGGTCCGACTTCGGTGAGCGGCAGGGCCCGGCCGTCGGGGCCCGCCCAGCTGAGTGCTCCGGTCTCGCACTCGTCGTACTCGTAGTAGTCGCCGACCCAGACCCGGGCCTCGACGGTGCGCCCGCCCTCGGTGACCGACTGGACGGCGGAGCCGCCGCGGACCCGGCAGCCGAGCCGGTTGCAGCGGCCCACCAGTTCGCGCAGCTCGCGGTAGCGGCCGCCGGCGTAGGTGGTGACCTCGGTGCCGACCGGCAGCTCCGCCGGCCGGTGCCAGACCTCGCGGTAGAGCTGCTGGACGCGCTGGGAGACGCCGAGTTCGACGGCGAACTCGCGCAGCTCGTCGAGGTCCTCCAGGAGGACCGGGTGGGGTATCAGGACCTCGCCGTCGGTGAGGCGCACGGTGTCGCCGTCCAGGTCGACCAGGCCGAGGCCGCGCTCGGCGTCCGCGCCGCGCAGGAAGCCGGCCACCGAGCCGTCCGTGCCGGTGACCACCAGGTCGCGCAGCACGGCCTGCCAGGCCTCGTCCGGCCACACGGCGGTGATCACCGCGGCGGGCACCGGCAGCGAGCGCACCATCCAGCGCTCGACGTCGTCCTGGCAGCCCCGCTCGTGCGCGGCCAGCCACTCGGCGAGCTGCTTGAGCTGGGTGACCACCGGGTCGTCACCGAGCTTCGACGGAACGGACTTGAGCTCGCGGCCCGCCGCGTTGCGGCACACCACCCTGCCCTCCCCGTCGAGCGCGACGCGGTACCCTCCCGCGCCCGTCTCCACCCATGCCACGGCCGTACTCCTCCCACCCGGGAACCCACCCGGGAACCACGCCTCGATCACCTGCTGACCAGCGATGCGAGGAACGTAGCGAGGTCCACTGACAACGCGGCGGGCGGGGTGGAGGCGGGTGACGGCGCGGACAGCTCAAACCACTCGAACGAGCGAGCGATGGGCGTGAGCGGCACGGATGCGGCACGGATGCGAGACACGGGGCACCGGGTGGCGGCCGGGGCGCGCCTCAGCCGGAGGCACCCCGCGCAGTGGCCCCCTCGGGCACGCCGAGCCGCAGGATGCGGTCGTCGCCCGGGCGCGGGTCGCCGCGGCCGTCGGTGTTGCCGGTGGCGAGCAGCAGTGTGCCGTCGCGGTCGGTGACGACCGTGCGCAGCCGACCGTAGGCGCCGTCGAGGTAGGCCTGCGGACTGCCCGCGAGCCGGTCGCCGACGAGCGGGACGCGCCAGAGCCGGGTGCCGCGCAGGGCGGCCATCCACAGGGCGCCGTCGGCGTACGCGAGGCCGCTCGGGGAGGCATCGGCGGGGCGCCACTGGGCGACCGGGTCAAGGTACTCGGGGCGGTGGCCGACGCCCTCGACGGCGGGCCAGCCGTAGTTGCCGCCCGGGCGGACCAGGTTGAGTTCGTCCCAGGTGTCCGCCCCGAACTCGCAGGCCCAGAGCCGCCCTTCGCCGTCCCAGGCGAGGCCCTGGACGTTGCGGTGGCCGTACGAGTAGACCGGCGAGCCGGGGAAGGGGTTGCCGGGGGCAGGAGCGCCTTCGGGGGTGAGCCGGAGAATCTTGCCACCCAACGATCCCTTGTCCTGGGCGAGTTCGGGCCTGCTGCCGTCACCGGTGGAAACGTAGAGCAGGCCGTCCGGACCGAAGGCGATCCGACCGCCGTTGTGCCGCGGGCCGCGCGGGATGCCGCTCAACAGGACTTCCGGGGCGTCGAGTCGGGTACCGGCCGGCCGCTCCGGGTGGTAGCGGAGGCGGATGACGCGGTTGTCCTCGGCCGTACTGAGGTAGGCGTGGACCAGGTGGTCGTCGGCGAACGACGGGGAGAGCGCGAGGCCGAGCAGCCCGCCCTCTCCCCCGGCCGTCACGCCCGGTACGACGCCGGCCTCGGTCTTCGCGCCGCCGGACGCGGCGACCCCGACGATCCGTGCGGTGTCCCGTTCCGAGACCAGCAGGTCGCCGCCGGGCAGCAGGGCCACGCCCCACGGCACGGCCAGCCCGTCCGCCACGGTGGCCCGCACCACCGGCACCGCGGAGTCGGCGGAGCCCTGGGCGGAGCCGACGGAGACGGGGCCGGAGACGGAGGAGACGGGGCCGGAGACGGAGGAGCAGGCGGCGAGGGCAAGCAGCACGGCCGACAACAGGGCGGCGGGACGACGGTGCACCGGGTGCCTCTCCGTGGACGGGAGGCCCCAGCACACCACACCCGCCCCCGGCCGCCGCGCCACCCCGCCGACGGAGGACCGCGAAGGCGGCGGCGCCCGTACGACGCCCCCGCGCCACCCGTGCGGGGCCGCGCCGCCCGGTCGGGCGCGGTGCGTCAGCCCAGCGGCGCCCGGGGCACGATCACCGGCGCGCCGTCGCCCGGCGCAGTGAGCACGTGGCTGTCGATGTCGTACAGCGCCCGCACCAGCGGCGCGTCCACCACCTCGCGCGGCGGCCCGCAGGCGACCACCGCGCCGCCGCGCAGGGCGACCACCAGGTCCGCGTAGCGGGCGGCCGCCGCCAGGTCGTGCAGGACCATGACCACCGTCCGCCCGCCCGCCGCGACTTGGCGGACCAGCTCCAGCACCTCCACCGCGTGCCCGAGGTCGAGCGCGCTGGTCGGCTCGTCGAGCAGGACCACCGGGGTGTCCTGGGCGAGCACCATGGCGAGCCAGCAGCGCTGGCGCTGCCCGCCGGAGAGGCGGTCGAGGCGGCGGTCGGCGAGTTCCTCGACGCCGGTGGCGCGCAGGGCTTCGATGGTGAGCCGCTCGTCGTCCGGCGACCACTGGCGGAACAGGCCCTGGTGCGGATGGCGGCCGTAGCGGACGAGTCCGGCGACGGTGACCGCCTCCGGCGCCTGCGGGCTCTGCGGCAGCAGGGCGATCCGGTGCGCGGCCTGACGCGGGCGCAGCCGCCACACGTCCTCGCCGCCGACCAGCACCCGTCCGCCGTCCGGCCGGTGCAGCCGGGCGACGGCCCGCAGCAGGGTGGACTTGCCGCAGCCGTTCGGCCCGACCACCGCCACCACCTGCCCGGCCGGGACGGTGAGGTCGACCCCGCCGAGCACCGGGCGGCCGGGGCCGTAGCCGGCGGTGAGCCCCTCGATCGTCAACTCCATGGCAGACTCCCCCAGTCGTGCGCGCGCTCAGTTGCCGCCGAGCGCCTTGCCGAGGTCGCCGATGACGACGTCGGCCGCGAGCGGGCCGCCCCGGGTGGACCAGACCGAGCCGTCCACGGTCACGGCGTGGTTGTTCTTCACCGCGTTCAGCTCCTGGTAGGCGGGCTTGGACTGGACGTCCTTGAGCGCGGACTTGCCGTCGTCGGTGAGGGTGGACAGGAACAGCCAGTCGCCGTCGATCTCGGAGAGCTTCTCCAGGCTGAGCGCCGGGCTGTGCGCGTTGCCGTCCTTGTCCTGCGCGGCCGGACGGGTGAGGCCCATGTCGAGGGCGACGCCGCTCGCGAACTGCTTCTTCTCCATCCAGCTCGGGCCGGTGGGGTTCCAGCGGACGATGGAGACGGCGGCGCCCTTGTTCCTGGTGAGCTCACCGCCCGCCTTGGCGGCCTTCGTCTCGTAGTCGCCGATCACCTTGTTGGCCTGGTCGAGCTTGTTGACGGCGTTGCCGATGCCCCGGAAGGCGAGCTTCCAGTCGTCGGTGGGCGCCATGGTGACCAGGGTGGCGGGGGTGATCTCGCGCAGCTGCTTGAGCACCTGCTCGTCCTGCATGTCGCCGGCCAGGATGAGGTCGGGCTTGGCGGCGATCACCCTGTCCATCACCGGCTGCAGCAGGTTGCCGACCACCGGCACGCCCTGGACCTTCTCCTTGAGGTACGCGGGCGGTTCGTTGAGGCCCTGGCCGTTGGTGATGCCGACCGGCTTGACGCCGAGGGCGAGCACCGCGTCGAGGTCCTCCTGGGTGAGGGTGACGATCCGCTTGGGCTCGGCGGGGACCTCGACCGGCTTGCCGGTGGCGTCCTTGACGGTCCGCTTGCCGCCGTTGCCGCCGCCCGCCGCGTCCGCCGCCGGGGCCGAGGAGGCCGCGGAGGAGCCGGAGGAACCCGAGGAGCCGCAGCCCGTGAGCAGGAGGGTGGCCGCCCCGGTGACGGCCAGCACCTGGGCCGCGCGGCGGCGGACGGGGCTGAGCGGGCGACGGGCGAACGGCATGGGTGCCTCCGGGCAACGGTGGTACGGGAGTTGAGTGGCGTCCCGGCAACGTGGAACGACGGGTGCCCTGCGCGGGGCCCGACGGGACGGCTCGACCATTAGGTTAGCCTTACCTTATGACATTGTCGCAAGCGGGCGTCCACGAAGCGTCCCCCGCCGCCGCGCCGGACGCCCCGCCGCCGACGGAAGAGCCCCGCCGGTCCGAACCCGGGCGCCCCGCCTGGCCCGTCGTCGTCGGGGTAGCGGCGCTGCTGCTCGCCCTGACGGCGCTCTCGCTGTCGGTCGGCGCCGGCGAGGTCGGCCCCGGACGCGTCCTGGACTACCTGCTGAACCGCGACGGCGCCCGCGCCGACGGCCGGCTCGCCCTGGTCGTCGGCGACCTGCGACTCCCCCGCACCGCCACCGCCCTGCTGGTCGGCGCCGCCCTCGGCGTCGCTGGGGCCCAACTGCAGTCCGTCACCCGCAACCCGCTCGCCGAGACCGGCCTGCTCGGCGTCAACGCCGGTGCCTCGCTGGGCGTCGTCCTCGGCATCGCCGTCCTCGGCGTGCAGACCTCGTACAGCTACCTCGCCTTCGCCTTCGGCGGCGCGGTGCTCGCCAGCACCCTGGTGCTGCTGATCGCGGGCAGCCGGGGCGGCGGGTCGCCGATGCGACTGGTGCTGGGCGGCTCGGCGGTGGGCGCGACCTTCGGCGGGCTTACCGGCGTACTGATCGTCAACTCTCCCGAGGCCTACGACCGTTATCGGGTATGGGTGCTCGGCTCGCTGTCCGGGGTGGAGGGCTGGGCGACACTGTGCCGGCTCGCCCCCGTCCTCGGTGTCGGGTTCCTGCTCGCCCTGCTGACCACCCGCCCGCTCACCGCCCTGGCGCTCGGCGACGACCTCGCCCGCGGCCTCGGCCACCGGCCCGGCGCGACCCGGGCCGCGGTCGCCTTCGCGGTCACCCTGCTGACCGCCTCGGCGGTCGCACTGGCCGGCCCCATCTCCTTCCTCGGCCTGCTCGCGGGGTTCCTGGCCCGGGCCGTCGCCGGCCCGCGGGTCGGCCGACTGACGCTGCTCGCCGGGCTGTTCGGCGCCGCCGTGCTGACCGGTGCCGACGTCCTCGCCCGGGTGGTCGCCCGGCCGTTCGAGGCGCCGGTGTCGGTGATCGTCGCACTGGTCGGCGCCCCCGCGCTGATCGCGATCGTCCGCTCCCGGCGCTCCGCCGTCCTCGCCATGGCCGACCCCGCCGAGACCGCCGCCCCGCCCGCACGGCGCGGCGAACCGCCCGCCCCGAAGCCGGACTTGGCGCTGCGCCACGGCGTGTGGTCGCTGCTGCTCCCCCGCCGGGCGCTGGCCGCCTCGCTCGGCCTGGCCGCCGCGCTGCTCGCCGCCGTCGTGGTCTCCGCGCACGCCGGGCAGAGCGAACTCGACCTCGGCCGCACCTTCCAGGCCGTGTTCGGCTACGGCGACCGCCTCGACGTGCTGCTGGTACAGAAGTTCCGGCTCGGGCGGATCGTCGCCGGGCTCGCCTCCGGAGCCGCGCTCGGCCTGGCCGGCTGCCTCACCCAGACCCTCGCCCGCAACCGCCTCGCCACCCCCGAACTCCTCGGCGTCAACGACGGCGCGACGGCCGCCGTCCTGATCTCCGCCACCGCCTCCGGCACCTTCGGCGCCTGGTGGGCCGGGCCGCTCGGCGCGCTCGCCGCCGTCCTGGTCGTCACCCTGGTCTCGGGCGGGCTCGGCGCCCGCGGGTACCGGGTGCTGGTCGTCGGGCTCGCGATGTCCGCGCTCGCCTCGGCGGTCATCCAGGTCGCGCTCGCCCGCCGCTCGCTCAACTCGGCCGGCTCGCTGTACGTCTGGACCTCCGGCAGTCTCAACGGGCGGGACTACGCGATCGCCACGCCCGTCCTGATCGGGCTCGCGGTCCTGGTGCCGCTCGCCCTGGCGGCGGCCCGGCGGCTGGCCGTACTGCGCTTCGACGACAACGTCGCCTCCGCGCTCGGCGTCGACCCCGGCCGGGTCCGGCTCGCCTGCCTGCTGCTGGCGGTCGCGCTCGCCGGGCTCGCCGTCGGCGTCTGCGGACCGGTCGGCTTCGTGGCGCTGGCCGCACCCGTCATCGCCGGACGCCTCGCCGGACCGGCACGCGTGCCGGTCCTCGGCTCGGCGCTCACCGGCGCCCTGCTCGTCGTCCTCGCGGACACCCTGGGACGGGTGCTGATCGGCGGGGTGGAGATCCCCGTCGGCATCGTCACCACCGTCCTCGGCGGTCCCTTCCTCCTCTGGGTGCTGCTCAGCCGCAAGGGCAGCACCGCGTAAGCCACCTGGAGTCATTGCCGTGGAAAACCATCCCGTCGTCGCGCCCGACCCCGACGACCCCGCGTACCGCCTGGTCACCCTCACCCACCGGGACGAGGAGTGGGACGGCGTCCTCGCACTGCTGCACACCGTCACCGACAAGGACCGCCACACCGGCGACCTGGCAACGCATCTGATGGAGCGTCAGACAGGCGGAGCGTGGTCGATCACCTACCGGCTGCGCGCCGACCACCGGGCCTCCTACCAGCTGTACCCGTTCCGCGGCGAGGTCCCCGGCACGGCCCGCCCCGACTGGCTGCGCGTCCTCGACCACGCCCGCCCCGACCCGTACGACACCGAACCCCGGCTGCCCGCCCGCGACGGCCGCCACCCGTCCTCGGTCCTCAGCCTGCCCGACGCGCCCGCGCAGCCGTACGTCCGGCGGCGGGACGGCGTGCCGCGCGGGCGGACGGTGCCACACACCGTCGCCGGGCGTCGGGTCGACGTCCACCTGCCGGCGGGGCACGGGATCGGCCCCTACCCGGTGGCGGTGCTGCTGGACGGGGAGATGTGGGGCGAGGTGCTGTCCGTCGGCGACACCCTCGACAACCTGACCGCCGACGGCGTGATCCCGCCCACCGTGGCCCTCCTCGTCCACACCATGGGCCCCGGACGTCCCGACGACCTCAGCTGCAACCCCGCCTTCACCGACCTGCTCGCCGACGACCTCCTCCCCTGGGCCGCGCGGGAGTTCGGCGTCACCACCGACCCGACCCGCACCGTGATCGCCGGCCAGAGCGCGGGCGGGCTCACCGCCGCCTTCGCCGCGTACCGGCGGCCCGACCGCTTCGGCAACGCGCTCTCCCAGTCCGGCTCCTTCTGGTGGCCGGACGGGACGGAGTTCGACGCGGGCAGCGAATGGCTCACCCGGCAGTTCGCGGCCGGGGAACGGCGCCCGGCGCGCTTCTACCTGGAGGTCGGGCTGCAGGAGTGGATGCTGCTCACCCAGAACCGGCACCTGCGGGACGTGCTCGTGGCGCGCGGCTACGACCTCGCGTACCGCGAGTTCAACGGCGGGCACGACTACGCCTGTTGGCGCGGCGGACTGGCGGACGGGCTGGCGCACCTGCTGGGGCCGGCCGGGCCCCTCGGTGCGCCCGGGGAAGCCGAGGAAGCCGAGGAAGCCGAGGCACCCGGGTCACCCGAAAGGGCGAAGTAGCGCGAGGAGGCCCGTCCGCCGGGCGGCCGAGCCCCTAGCGTTCGAGGGAGCGCGCCCGTCCGGAGCGGGCGGCCCAACAGGAGATGTCCATGACTGTCGGTGTGCCGGTCGCACGTCCGCTGGCGGCCCGGTGGATCCACGGGTCCCCGTCGGCGAAGCACAACACGGACCCGGAACTCCAGGTCCACGCGTACGACGAGCACACCGTCATCCTGCGGCAGAACAAGGCGGTCCACCACGAGGCGCCGTTCCTCTACCTCCTGTTCGGGACGGACCGCGCCCTGCTGCTCGACACCGGGGCCACCGCCGAACCGGAGTTCTTCCCGCTGCGCACGGTGGTCGACGGCCTCATCGACCAGTGGCTCGCCCGCAACCCCCGGAACGGCTACGAACTCCTCGTGCTCCACACCCACGACCACGTCGACCACATCGCGGGCGACCGGCAGTTCGCCGACCGCCCCGCGACGACCGTGGTCGACGCCCGGATGACCACCACCTGGCCGTACTTCGGCTTCGACCGGGACCCGGAGGCCGTGGCCACGGTCGACCTGGGCGGCGGACGCGTGCTGGAATGCCTCGCCACACCCGGGCACCACAAGTCGGCGGTGACCTACTACGACCCGTGGACCGGCATCCTGCTCACCGGTGACACCGTCTACCCCGGCCGGATCCACATCGACGACTGGGCCGCCTTCCGCCGCACCGTCGACCGCCTGCTCCGCTTCACCGCCACCCGCCCGGTGACGCACCTCCTCGGCTGCCACATCGAGATGACCCGCTACCCCGGCCTCGACTACCCCGCCCGCACCACCTACCAGCCCCAGGAAGCCCCCCTCCAACTCACCCCCGACCACCTCCACCAGATCCACGCCGCCCTCACCCGCCTCGGCGACCACCCCCGCCGTCACGCCCTCCCCGACCTGATCCTCCGGCCCGGCGGCTGAGGACTGACAGGACGGCGGCGCCGCCCCGGGCCAAGGAGCGCCGGGTGGGGTCAGTCCCGGTACGGGACGAGTCGGGACAGGTCCAGCTCGAAGGCGAAGGGCTCGGGGATGCGGATGGACTCGCCGAACTCCCTTTCCGTCCTCGTGTGGTAGCGGTCGCGGTTCGGCTCGGAGAACAGCCACGGTCTTCTGCCGCGGGTCCACGATCAGGTAGAGCGGGAAGCCCATCCGCGGATAGTCGCGGACCTTCCCGCTCCAGTCGTTCTCGGGGTTGGACGGTGAGACGATCTCGACCGCGATCAGGGCCAGTTCGGCGGGGACCTCGCGCCCCAGCTCGATGCCGCGGCGGCCGGCGCACCGGAGGCGTCACGCCCGGCGCTGCCCTCAGTCCTCCGGGGGTGGGGGCGGTGCTTGTGCGGGGAGGCGGGTGGCGAGGACGGCGGCGACGGCGACCAGGAGAGCGGTCAGGAGGAGGGCCAGGCGGTAGGGGGTGGTGCCCGAGTCCGTGGGCAGGGCGGCGATGAGGGCGGCGGTGGCGGCGATGCCGAGGGCGCCGCCGAGGGTGCGGAGGATGGTGAAGAGGCCCATCGCGCGGCCCATCGCGGGTGGGGGGACGTCGGCGAAGCCGGCGATCTGGACGGTGAGGACGGCGGTGCCCAGGATCAGGCCGACGCCGAACATCAGGGCCCGGACGAGCCACGGGTCCTCCGCGTAGCCGAGCGCGGCGAGCACCGCGGCGGCCAGCAGCAGGCCGGGCAGGGCGAGGCGTCGTGGGCCGAGGCGGGGCAGCAGGCGGTCCACCAGCTGGGAGGCGGCCATCAGGCCGAGCGCCTCCGGGAAGACGCTGAGCCCGGCGTCGAGCGCGGAGGCACCGAGGGCCGCCTGGTAGAGCAGCGGGAGGGCGAACAGCGCACCCATCAGTCCGGCCGAGGTGAGCAGGGCCAGCAGGCTCGCCGTGCCGAACGTCCGGTCGGCGAGCAGTCGCAGGTCCACCAGCGGTTCGTCGGACCGGAGTTGGTGGCGAACGGCCGCGCCGAGCAGGACCAGGCCCGCGATCCCGCTCAGGGCCACGCCCGGGGAGGACCAGCCGTGGCCCGGGCCGAAGCCGAGGGCGTAGGTCAGCAGGCCGAGGCCGGGGGTGGCGAGCAGGAATCCGGTGGTGTCGAAGCGGCCGGCCGGCGGTTCCTCCGCGCCGCGCAGCCCGAGGACACCGATGGCGACGGCCGCCGCCCCGATCGGCACGTTGACCAGGAACAGCCAGTGCCAGGACAGGTGTTCGGTGAGGAAGCCGCCGAGCGGCGGCCCGAGGGCGGGCATCAACGCGGTGGGGACGATCAGGATCCGGCCCAGGCCCGCCCGCTCGTGCGGGGCGAAGGCCCGGAACAGCAGGGTCATCCCGACCGGGGTGAGCAGTCCGCCCGCCACGCCCTGCACGGCGCGCGCGGGGGCCAGCGAGCCGAGGCCGGGTGCGGCGGCGCACAGGGCGGAGGCGAGGGTGAAGGCGCTCAGCGCGGCGAGGAAGACCCGCTTGACGCCCAAGCGGTCGCCCAGCCAGCCCGCCACCGGCAGACCGAGGGCGAGGCCGACCAGGAAGGCGGTCTCGACGGCATTGGCCGCCGAGACGGGCCTGCCGAAGTCGTCGGCGATGCTGAACAGCGCGGGGTTGACGATGGTCGAGTCCAGGCCGTTCATGCACATCGCGGCCGTGTAGACGACCACTACCGCGGCGCGCCCCGCGAGCAGGGGGCGCGCCGGGGCCTGGACGGCGGGGGCCTCGGGAGGGGTCACAGGTCGGTCCAGTGCGCGCTGATCCAGGCGAGGGCGGCGGACCGCTCGCACGGGCCGTGGGCGACGTTCCAGCCGGCCGGGACGGCGGCGAAGGCGGGCCACAGGGAGTGCTGTCCCTCGGGGTTGACGAGGGCGAGGAAGTCGCCGTCGGCGTCGAAGGGGTTGGCGGGGGCGTCACTCATCGGTGGTCTTCTCCATCGTCGGTCTTCTTCGGGTGGTCGGCGGTCGCCAGGTGGTCGGCGGCGGGCACGGGCTCGGTGGCCACCGGCTGCTCGGCGGCCATCGGGTGCTCGGCAGCCGTCAGGCGTTCGGCGATCACGCTCGCGATGTGCGCGATCGGGGCGGGCAGGGTCATGTCCTTGTGGGAGCAGGCCACGTCGGTGTTCGCGATCCGGCCGGACACGTACGGGGTCCAGAGCTCGGGCACCAGGGCGTCGTCGATGGTGTCGACGGTCGCGCGGAAGAAGAGCACGTCGCCCTCGTAGCGGCGGTGGTCGTAGCCGCGCACCAGGTGGTTGGTGTTGAGGTAGATCCGGTTCAGCGCGGCCACGGTGGCGTCGTCGAGTCCGGCGAGCGGGCTGCCCTCGCGGCGCAACAGCTCGGTGACGGAGTCGAGTTCGAGCGGGCGGCCGTCGAGGTCCTCGGGTCCGAAGCCGCCCATGGTGAGCAGCGCCTCGAGCGCCTCGGCCTGGTCGGGGACGGGCAGCTCGCGGAAGCCCTCGGCGGGGTAGGCGTCCAGGATGGCGAGCAACTCGACGTCCTGGCCGAGCTCCTGGAGCCGGACGGCCACGGCGTGGGCGATGATCCCGCCGGTGGACCAGCCGAGCAGCCGGTACGGGCCTTCGGGCTGGACCTCGCGCAGCCGGTCGGCGTAGTGCGCGGCCAGCTCTTCCATCGTGCCGGGCAGCGGGTCGGCGGCGGTGGCGGCGCCGACGCCCTGGGCCTGGAGACCGTAGATCGGCACCTCGCCGGGCAGGTGGCGGATCAGGCCGGTGTAGCACCAGCTGAGGCCGCCGGCGGGGTGGATGGCGAACAGCGGGCGCTGCCGTCCGGGGGCGGCGGGCCGCAGCGGGAGCAGTACGTCCAGCGCGTCGATGCCCTGCGCCCCCGCGGCGAGCGCCGCATCGAGGGCGGTGACGGTGGGCGCCTGGAAGAGCGTCCCGATGCCGACCTCCAGCCCGAGCACCTCGCGGATCCGCCCGGCGAGGCGCACGACCAGCAGCGAGTGCCCGCCCAGGGCGAAGAAGTCGTCCTCGACGCTGACCGCGGCCACGCCCAGCACCTCGGCGAACAGTTCGCACAGCTGCTGCTCGCGCGGGGTGCGCGGCGGGCGGCCGGCACCCGCCGCAGGGGCCCCGGGGGCGGGCAGGGCGCGGCGGTCGAGCTTGCCGTTGGCGGTCAACGGCAGGCGGTCGAGCAGCACGACGGCGGAGGGCACCATGTGGACGGGCAGTTCGGCGGCGGCGTGGGCGCGCAGGTCTTCAGGCACCAGGCTGCCGGGCATCGCGCCATCGGACTCCGAGCCGTCGGGCACCCTGCCGCCGTCGGGCACCGTTCCACCCGCCACCACGTAGGCGACCAGCCGCTTGTCCCCCGGCGTGTCCTCGCGGACGACCACCGCGGCGTCGGCGACGGCCGGGTGAGCGGCCAACACGGCCTCGATCTCGCCGAGTTCGATCCGGAAGCCCCGCAGCTTGACCTGCTGGTCGGCGCGGCCGAAGTACTCGAGAACGCCGTCGGCGCGGCGGCGGGCGAGGTCGCCGGAGCGGTACATCCGGGTGCCGCGCTCGCCGAACAGTCCGGCGTACGGGTCGGCGACGAAGCGGGTGGCGGTGAGGTCGGGGCGGCCGAGGTAGCCGCGGGCGAGGCCCGCCCCGGCCACGTACATCTCGCCGGTGACGCCGGGCGGTACGGGCTGCAGGTGCCGGTCGAGGACGTAGACGCGCAGGTCGGGGATGTTGACGCCGATGGTGCTGCTGCTTCCGGCTGCGGCCCTAGCCCGGTCGAGGGCGATGTACGAGACGTGCACGGTGGTCTCGGTGATGCCGTACATATTGACCAGGGTCGGTGCGTCCTCGGCGTGCCGGGAGTACCAGTCGTCCAGCCGGGCGAGTTCCAGTGCCTCGCCGCCGAACACCACGTAGCGCAGGGCGAGTTCGCTACCAGGTCGGTCCCGGTCGGCGGCGCTGAGCTGGTAGAACGCGGACGGCGTCTGGTTGAGCACGGTGACGCGTTCGCGGGCGAGCAGTTCGAGGAAGGCGGCCGGGTCGCGGCTGACCAGGTGCGGGACGACGACCAGCCGCCCGCCGTGCAGCAGGGCGCCCCACAGCTCCCAGACGGAGAAGTCGAAGGCGTAGGAGTGGAAGAGCGTCCAGACGTCCTCGGCGCCGAAGCCGAACCAGTGGTCGGTGGCGCTGAACAGCCGGACCACGTTGTGGTGGGTGACGGGCACGCCCTTGGGGCGGCCGGTGGAGCCGGAGGTGTAGATGACGTACGCGGTGTCCCCGGCGCGCAGCGGGCGGGTGCGCTCGTGCTGCGCGAGCGGGACGGCCGGGTACCGCGCGGATTCCGGCCCGTCGACCAGGATCTGCGGCACCTGGTGGTCGGGCAGCCGGGGTGCGGTGGCGCGGTCGGTGAGCAGGGCGGCGGGGGTGGCGTCGGCCAGCATGTAGGCGAGCCGGTCGGCCGGGTAGTCCGGGTCGAGGGGCAGGTAGGCGGCGCCGGACTTGGCCACCGCCAGCAGCGCGACGACGAGTTCGAGCGAGCGCGGCAGGGCGAGGGCGACGATGGTACCGGGGCCGATGCCGTCGGCGACCAGCAACCGGGCCAACCGGTCGGCGCGGGCGGCGAGTTCGGTGTAGTCGAGCTCGCTTCCCTGGTAACTCACCGCGACAGCGTGCGGGTTGGCTGCGGCGGCTGCCTCGAACAGTTCGGGCAGGGTGGCGGCGGGGGGAGTCGTGGTCGGGCCGACAGCGTCACCGGTGGCGTTCCACTCGACCAGGGCGCGCAGTCGCTCCTCCTCGCTGATCAGCGGGAGCCGGCCGATCGGGGTGTCGGGGGCGGCCGCGGCGGCGGTGAGCAGCCGGGACAGCCGTTCCGCGAGCGCGGCCACGGTGGCGGCGTCGAAGAGGTCGGTGCGGTACTCCAGGAAGCCGCCGATGCCGCCGCCGGGCAGTTCGCCCGCGTTGAGGGTGAGGTCGAACTTGGCGGTGCCGCTGGGGACGGCGGCGATCTCGGCGGTGAGCCCGCCGCCCAGCGCGGTGCGCTCGTCGGGGCGGCTCTGCCAGGCGAGCATCACCTGGAACAGCGGGTGGCGGGCGAGCGAGCGCGCCGGGTTGAGCTCCTCCACCAGGCGGTCGAAGGGCAGGTCGGCGTGCTCGTGGGCGTCGAGGACGGTGGTGCGGACGCGGGCCAGCAGCTCGCGGAAGGTCGGATCGCCCGACATGTCGGTACGCAGGACCACGGAGTTGACGAAGTAGCCGACCAGTGCGGCGGTTTCCTCGTCCTCACGCCCGGCCACCGGGGTGCCGACCGGGATGTCGGCGCCGCAGCCGTGTCGGGTGAGCAGGGCGGCGAGCCCGGCCTGGACGGCCATGAAGACGGTGCTGCCGGCGGCCCGGGCCAGCCCGGCGAGGGCGGAGTGCGCCTCGGTGTCGAGGGCGAAGGGCACGGTCGCACCCCGGTGGTCGGCGACGGCGGGGCGGGGACGGTCGGTGGGCAGCTCCAGCTGGTCGGGGATTCCGGCGAGCGCGGTGCGCCAGTACTCCGTCTGGCGGACGGCGAGCGGGCTGGGCGCGTCGGCGGTGCCGAGGCGCTGCCGCTGCCAGGCCGCGTGGTCGGCGAACTGGACCGTGAGCTGCGGCAGTTCGGGCACCCGTCCGTCGAGTCGGGCGGAGTAGGCGGCAGCCAGGTCGCGGACCAGCGGGGTGGTGGAAGCGCCGTCGCCGGCGATGTGGTGGAGCAGGAGGAGCAGGGTGTGCCCGACAGGAGGTCCGCTTGGACCATCAGGCCGATTGGGCCCGTCAGACCCAGGCCCGTTGGACCCGCCAGACCCGTCAGGCCCGTCAGGCCCGTCAGGCCCGTCGGAGAACAGCGTGGCCCGCAGCGGCGGTTCGGCGGTCAGGTCGAACGAGTATCGGACGGCGTCGGCCAACTCTCCGCTCCCGTCGCGCAGTTCGACCGAAGTGGCGGGCAGGATCCGCTGGTACGGCGTGCCGTCCGGCTCCTCGCCGTAGACGGTGCGCAGGACCTCGTGGCGGGCGACGAGGTCGCCGAGGGCGAGGGTGAGCGCCTGCCGGTCGAGCGGGCCGGTGAGGGTGAGTGCGAGCGGGATGTTGTAGGTCGGGCTGGGGCCCTCGAGGCGGTGCAGGAACCAGAGACCGCGCTGGGCGGGCGACAGCGGCATCCGCTCGGTGCGCGGAACGGGCACCGGGACGGGCACCGCGGCGGATCGCGGTTCCGGGGTGTCGGAGTGGCCGGGATCGGCCTGGCCGCCGAACAGGGCGGCGAGGCTGGCCGGGGTGGGGTGGCGGAACACGTCGGCGAACCCGACCGGCCTGGCGAAGGTCTCGCGGAGCCGGTTGGCGAGGCGCCCGGCGAGCAGCGAGTGCCCGCCGAGGTCGAAGAAGGAGGCATCCCGGCCGGGGGCCTGGGACAGGCCGAGGACGTCGGCGAACAGCCCGCACACCAGCTCCTCCTGCGGCGTGGCCGCGGCGGCGCCTTCGGTGGCGACGGCCGGCTCGGGCAGGGCGCGGTGGTCGAGCTTGTCGTGGGTGGTGCGCGGCAGTTCGTCCAGCAGCAGCACGGCTGCCGGGACCATGTGCGCGGGCAGCCGGGCGGCGAGCGCGGCGCGCAGCCCGTCCGGCTCAGGGGCGCTGCCGGGTGCGGGGACGGCGTAGCCGAGCAGGCGCCGGCCCTGCGGTCCCGGGCGGGCGATCACCACGGCCTGGGCGACGCCGGGCAGTTCGGCGAGGACGGCGGCGATCTCGCCTGGCTCGACCCGGAAGCCGCGGATCTTCACCTGGCCGTCGGCGCGGCCGAGGAACGCCAGGGTGCCGTCCGGGCCGCGGCGGGCGAGGTCGCCGGTGCGGTACATCCGGCTGCCGGGCGGACCGAAGGGATCGGCGAGGAAGCGCTCGGCGGTGAGGTCGGGGCGGCCGAGGTAGCCGCGGGCCAGGCAGGCTCCGGCGACGTACAGTTCGCCGGTCACGCCGTCGGGTGCGGGGCGCAGCGAGCCGTCCAGGACGTAGGCACGGGAGCCGCGCACCACCCGGCCGACCGGGGCGCCGTCCGGGCCCGGGCTCCAGGCGTAGGCGTCGACGGTGGTCTCGGTCGGGCCGTAGAGGTCGACGGGGTGCAGGCCGGGGACGGCGGTCAGACGCTGCCAGAGGGCGGGCGGGGTGGCCTCGCCGCCGACCACGAGGACGGACGGACGGTGCCGCCCCTCGTCCAGGATCCCTTCGGCGATGAGGACTTCGAGGTAGGAGGGGGTGAGGTCGAGGTAGTCGATGCGCTCGCGGTCGAGGTGGGCGGCCAGGGCGGCCGGGTCGCGGTAGGTGGCGTCGTCCAGCAGGTGCAGCTCGTGGCCGTGGACCATCCAGAGCACCGGGTCCCAGGAGGCGTCGAAGGCGAACGAGGCGCTGTGGGCGACGCGCAGGCGCTCGCGGCCGGTGCGGCGCAGGGCGGGGACGATGTGGTCCTCGGCGAGGCCGGCGTGCAGGTTGGCCAGCGAGGCGTGGGTGACCACCACGCCCTTGGGGCGGCCGGTGGAGCCCGAGGTGTGCAACACATAGGCAGGGTGGTGCAGTTGCGGTGCGGGCGGGGCGGTGTCCGGAGCGCCGTCGCCCTCCCCCGGGAGCACGGCGGGCAGGTCGGCGGGCAGGTCGGCGGGCAGGTCGAGTCCGGCGAGGGCCTCGGCGGTGCCCACGACGCAGACCGGGCGGGCGTCGGCCAGGACGGCGGCGAGCCGCTGCGGGGGGTGGGCAAGGTCGAGGGAGACGCAGGCGCCGCCGGCCTTGAGGACGGCGAGCATCGCGATCAGGGTGTCCACGCCGCGCGGCAGGGCGATCGCGACCGGCGCGCCGCCCCGAACCCCGAGGGCGGTCAGCCGGTGCGCGAGACGGTTGGCGGCGGCATCGAGCTGGCGGTACGTCAGGGCGGTTGCGCCGCAGCGGACTGCGACGGCCTCCGGGGTGCGGGCCGCTTGGGCGGCGAACAGTTCGGGCACCGTCCGCTCGACCGGGGGTTCGGCGCGGCCTGCGGTGGCCCGGCGTAGGGCGTCGGCGTCGAGCAGGTCGATCCGGGCGATCGGCTCCTGCGGGGCGGTGAGCAGCAGCTCGGCGAGGGCGTCGAGGTAGCGCAGCAGGCCGTCGCGGTGGGCGGCGAGGGAAGCGGCGCCGTGGCGGGCCGGGTCGGCGTCGATGACCAGGCGCAGCGCGCCGTCCGGGCCGGGCGAGACGTTCAGGGCGAGGTCGTCCACGGGACCGGCGGCGAGGTTGCGGACGGTGCCGGGCAGGCCGGCCAGGTCGAGGTCGCCCTCGAAGGCCTTGATGTTGACCATCGGGCCGAACAGGGCGCGGCGGTCGCCGGTGCGGCCGAGGTCGCGGCGCAGGTCCTCCAACGGGTAGCGCTGGTGGCGGCGGACGGCGCGCAGCTCGCGGACCACCCGGCGCAGCAGGGCCTCGGCGCTGTCGGCGGGGTTGACGGCGAGGCGCAGCGGGAGCACGTTGGCGGCGGCGACGGGGGTGCGCAGGGCGGCCGGGCCGCGCCGGTTGGCGAGTGGCAGGCCGAGGACGACGTCCCGGCTGCCGGTCAGGCGGTGCAGGTAGCCGGCGGTGGCGGCGAGGATCAGCTCGGCCCAGGTGGCGCGGACGGCGCCGGCGGCGCGCTCCAGGCGGTCGCGGGTGCCGGCGGGGAGCTCGGCGGTGAGGCGCAGCGGGGTCGCGTCGGCGTGGGGATCAGTGGGGCGATCGGGCTGGTGGTCGGGGATGCCGGGGAGGGTCGCCGGGGTGTCGGCGTCGGCCATCCGGGCGGACCAGTAGGCGCGGTCGGCGCGGTAGTCCTCGCCGTCGCGGTACGCGGCCTCCTCGGCTGCGGCCTCGGCGAGGCGGGCGAACGGGCTCGGGGCCGGCTGTCCGGCAGCGGCGGGCTCGGCAGTCGCGGCCTCGGCGGCGGCGCCTGCGCGGTACAGCTCGGCGACCCGCTCGCCGAGGATGGTCAACGCGTAGGCGTCGACGGCGAGATGGTGGATCCGCCGGTACCAGATCCGGTGGTCGTCGGCGAGGCGGATGAGCGCGTGGGTGAACAACGGCCCCTCGGCGAGGTCGACCGGGCGGGCGAGGTCGGCTCGCATCCAGGCCTCGGCGACCTCCTGCGGGTCGGCTTCGGTCTCGCTGCGCAGGGTCTCGCTGCCGGCGGTTTCGCTACCGGCGGTTTCGCTACCGGCGGTCTCGGCGCGCAGGTCGAGGCGGTGCAGCGGCCAGTGGCGGGCCGGGCGCAGCCGCTGACGGGGCGTACCGTCGGGGCCGGTGACGAAGACGGCGCCGAGCGCCTCCGCCTCCTCCACCGCCTGCCGCAGCGCCCGCTCGAACCGGTCCTCGTCGAGCGAGCCGGCGATCTCGACGGCGTCGCCGGTGTTGTAGACCGGGGTGGCGGGGTCGAGCGCCTGGGCGTACCAGATGGCCGCCTGGGCGGCGAGCAACGGGATGTCGACGGCCTGGGGCTCTCCGGTCCGGGTCCCGACGGTCCGGGCCTCCCCGGTCCGGGTCTCGACGGTCTGGGTGTCGCCAGTCTGGGTCTCGGCGGCGGGCATGGTTCGGAGAGCTCCTCGGGGATCCGGAACGCCTTACTTAGGTTAGCCTAATCTAACTTCATATGATCCGGTCAACGGCCCCCCAAAGGCCGAGCCCTGACGCCCCGGAGGCGCCGCCCATGCCCCTGCCCGAGTCCCTTTCCGAGCCCCTGCCCGCGGACCTGTCCGCAGACCTCGCCGTGAAGCTGCCCGCGGACCTGTCCGCGGACCTCACCGTGAAGCTGCCCGCGGACCTCACCGCGGCCAAGCAGGCCGTCCACGACCGCGTGCACGCGCACCGGGCGGAGCTGCTCGCGCTCAGCCGCCGCATCCACTCCCACCCCGAGACCGCCTTCGAGGAGCACCGCGCGGCCGCCTGGTGCGCCGACCTGCTGCGCGACCACAGTTACTCCGTCACCGCGCCCGCGCACGGCCTCGCCACCGCGTTCAGCGCGACCCTCGGCAGCGGACCGGTCACCGTCGCACTGGTCTGCGAGTACGACGCGCTGCCCGGCCTCGGACACGCCTGCGGGCACAACCTGATCGCCGCCGCGGGTCTCGGCGCGGCGCTCGGGCTCGCCCCGTACGCCGATCAACTCGGGCTCACGGTACGGGTGATCGGCGCGCCGGCCGAGGAGCGCGGGGCGGGCAAGGCGCTGCTGCTCGCGGCGGGGGCCTTCGACGGGGTGGACGCGGCGATGATGATCCACCCCTGCCCGGTCGAGGTCGCCGACTTCCGCTCCTTCACGCTCGGCACGCTCTCCGTCCGCTACACCGGGCGCGCCGCCCACCCGAGCCTCAACCCGCACGACGGGCGCAACGCCGCCGACGCGCTCACCGTCGCGCAGGTCGCGATCGGGCTGCTGCGCCAGCAACTCCCGCCGCACTGGCGGGTGCACGGCATCACCACCGCGGCCGGGACGGCGCCGAACCTGATCCCGGACAGCGCGAGCGCCGAGTACGAGATCCGAGCCTCGGCCGCCGAGGACCTGACGGAGCTGCGCACCCGGGTCGAGGACTGCTTCCGCGCCGGGGCCGTCGCCACCGGCTGCGAGGTCGAGCTCTCCCGACCCGAGCCGGACTACCTGGACATGCGCTCCGACCCGAGGCTGCTGGACCTGTGGCGGGCCAACGCGGCGGCGCTCGGCCGGCCGGAGCCGGTCGAGCGCGGACCGTTCGCCTGTACGGACATGGGGAACGTGTCGCACGCGGTGCCCTCGATCCATCCGGTCCTGGACATCACCGGCGGCGCCTGCGCCCCGCACGAGGAGGCGTTCGCCGAGGCGGCGCTGGGTGCGGCGGCGGAGCGGGCGGTACTGGACGGCGCGGTGGCGATGGCGTGGACGGCGGCGGACCTGGCGGCGGGCGAGTAACAAGCGACAGGTGGGAGACGGCAGGTGACAGCTGACAGATTTCAGCGAACAGATTTCATCGTCTGTTCGCTGAAATCTGTTCACCGAAATCTGTTCGCCGAAGTCTGTCTGGAAGCTGTCCGCCGTCACCCGCCCAGCAGCACCGTCGGCGCCACCCGCACCGCCGTCACGCCCAGCTCCCGTACCAGCTCCCCGATCTCCCCCTCCCGCTGCGGGTCGGCGAGGACCACGGCGGCGCCGGTCCGCAGCGGCCAGAGGAACTCCCAGAGCGGCAGGCCCAGTTGCAGGATCCGGTCACCCGGGCCGAGCGGGTGCTCCGCCTGCAGCTCGCGCATCCGGCGGTCCGCCTCGGCGTGGGTGAGCCGGACGGCCGTCGGGCGCCCGCCCGGGCCGTACCCGACGCAGAGCAGGTGCTGCGGGGTGAGCGCCCGGGGCGGGTCGGTGGGCAGTTCGCCGTCCGTCTCCAGCCCGGCGAGCGCCCCCGGCACCCCCTCCCCCAGCACGCACACCGGCGCGTTCTCCGCGAGCAGCCGCTCCCGCCGCCCGGGCGCGTCCGCCGGGTCCAGCGGCAGGTACGCCGCACCCGACTTCACCACCGCCAGCAGCGCCGTCAGCAGCTCCGCCGGACGCCGGGGCTTCGCCAGGCCGACCACCGCACCCGGACGGGCCCCGCGGGCGGCCAGGGCGCGCGCCAGCCGGTTGGCCGAGGCGTTGAGCTCCCGGTAGGTGACGGTCTCCCCGCCCGCGAGCACCAGCGCCGGCGCGTCCGGCGTCCGGGCGGCCTGCGCCTCGACCGGGCCCACCACGGTGGTCGCCGGGTAGGTCACCGTGCGGCGGGGCAGCGACGGCGCCGCGGCCAGCACCTCCTCCCGCACCAACTCCCGGACGGCCTCCGGCACGAACCCCCGCGCGGCGTCCCGTACCACCGCCTCCATCAGGCCGCGCCCAGCAGCTCGGCCCAGGCCTCGACCGCCGGACGCTCAGCGAGCTGGACGAACGCCACCTCGGCGCCCTCCGCCCGCCAGCGCTCGGCGAGCGTCATCAGCCGGATGGAGTCCAGCCCCCAGTCGACCAGGTTCTCGTCCACCGGGATGTCCGCCGGGTCCTCGCCGAGCAGGTCGGCGACCTCGGCCCGGATCCGCTCCACCGTGAATCCCATACCCGTCACTTCCCGCCCACCTCGTCCGTCTCGCCCATGCCGTCCATCACGCCCGTCGTACCCATCGCGCCCGTCGTACCCATCGCACCCATCGCGCCCGTACCGCTGATCCCGCCCGTACCGCTGATCTCGCCCGTACCGCTGATCCCGCCCGTACCGCTCATCCGCTCATCCCGTCGAGCATCCCGAGCATGGTCTCCGTCATGGTGACCACTCCGCAGCGCCCGGCCACCCAGGCCAGCGCGGCGCGGTGCTCCGCCGCGCCGAAGTCGGCGACCGCGTCGGCCACCACGAAGGCCTGGATGTCCCGCATCCAGGCGTCGCAGGCGGTGGCCTGCACCCCGATGTGCGCGTACACGCCGGTGATGACCAGCTGGTCCCGGCCCTGCTCGCGCAGCAGCCGCTCCAACTCGGTGCGCACGAAGGCGCTGTACTTCCACTTGGTCAGCACGGTGTCGCCGGGCGCCGGGGCGACGGCGTCGGCGATCGCGGTGGCGCGCGGGTCGTCCGGGATGCCCGGTCCCCAGAAGTCCTGCTGCAGCCCGCGCTCGGCCGGGCTCTGTCCGCCCAGCTGCGCCGAGTACACGACCGGGACACCTGCGGCACCCGCCGCCTTGGCCAACCCCGCGACGTTGCCGAGGAGTTCGGGCACCGGTGCGGCCTCGGTGTCGAAGGCGCCCAGGAAGTGGTTCTGCAGGTCGTGCACCAGCAGGACGGCGCGCGCCGGGTCCACCGTCCAGGCGACCCGGTTGGCGGGCAGCTCCTCGGCGGCGGGCATGGGATAGGAGGGAATGCGGGGCAGGCCCACGGTGGTCGGTTCCTTAACAACTAGACGGAGAGCAACTGGACAACGGCTGGACAGCGACCGGACGAGGACCGGGCGGCCGTCAACCGGCGGTCAGGGAGGCCGCGATGGCGGCGCGCAGGTCCTTCTTGCTGACCTTCCCGATCCCGGTGGCCGGGAAGGCCTCGACGAACTCGACCCGGTCCGGCACCTTGTACTCGGCCAGCCCCCGTTGCCGCACGAACCGCTTCAACTCGACGCCCTTCGGCGGCTGTTCGCGGTGCTCGGCGCGGAGTACCACGTACGCGCAGGTGCGCTCGCCGAGGTACGGGTCGGGCATCGACACCACCGCCGCGTCGTGCACGGCGGGGTGTGCGAGCAGGTGGTTCTCGATCTCCTCGGCGGCGACCTTCTCGCCGCCCCGGTTGATCTGGTCCTTGGCCCGCCCCTCGACCACCAGGTGGCCGGTCGGGGTCCGCCGGACCAGGTCGCCGGTGCGGTAGAAGCCGTCCGCGGTGAAGGAGTTCGCGTTGTGGTCCGGCGCGTTCCAGTAGCCGCGGATGGTGTACGGGCCGCGGGTCAACAGGTGGCCAGTGGCACCGTCGGGCAGGTCCCGGTCCTGGTCGTCGACCACCCGGACCTCGTCGTCCGGGGAGATCGGACGGCCCTGGGTGGTGGTGATCAGCTCCTCCGGGTCGTCCAGCCGGGTGTAGTTGACCAGTCCCTCGGCCATCCCGAACACCTGCTGGAGCGTGCAGCCCAGCACCGGCCGCACCCGCCGGGCCGCCTCCGTGCTGAACTTGGCGCCGCCCACCAGCAGCACCTCGAGGCTCTCGTAACCGCGGGCGCCGCGCTCGGCGGCCTCCAGCCAGAGCAGCGCGAGCGGCGGCACCAGACCGGTGACGGTCACGCCCTCGCGCTCGATCAGCGGGAAGGCCGTCTCCGGGTTGGGCTGCGGACAGAGCACCACCCGGCCGCCCGCGTACAGTGTGCCGAGCGAACCCGGGGAGCTGAGCGGGAAGTTGTGGGCGGCGGGCAGCACGCACAGGTAGACGCTGTCCGCGTCCAGCCCGCACAGCTCGACCGAGCCGCGCAGCGAGTAGATGTAGTCGTCGTGGGTGCGCGGGATCAGCTTGGGCACACCGGTACTGCCGCCCGAGAGCTGCAGGAAGGCCACATCCCCCGGCCCGGGCTCGTCGCAGGGCGTGCCGCCGGGCTCGCCATGGGCCGTGTCGCCGGAACCGTCGCAGGGCACGTCCGCCAGCCGCACGTGCTCCCCCGCGTCCTCGCCGGCCACCAGCACCAGTCGCAGCGCGGGGTTCTCCGCCCGTACCCGGGAGGCGAGTTCGCGGTAGTCGAAGCCGCCGTCGACGGCCGGCACGACGTACGCAACCGCACCCGTGAAGGAGCAGAAGTGCCCGATCTCGGTGTACCGGTGCGCGGGCAGCGCGAAGACCGGCAGCGCGCCGATCCGGAACAGCGCGAAGACCACCTCGAAGAACTCGGCGGCGTTGGGCAGTTGGACCACCACCCGGTCCCCGGACCGGATCCCCCGGGCCCGCAGGCCGGCGGCCATCCGGTCGGCCCGGCGGTCGAGTTCGGCGTACGTCCAGCGCCGCTCCGTCGCGGCCACCGAGTGGCCGCCCGGGTCGACGACGGCGATCCGCTCGCCGTGCGCGGCGGCGCGCTCGCGCAGCATCCGTCCGAAGGTCTCGCCGCGCCAGTACCCGGCGGTCCGGTAGCGCTCGGCGAACTCGGCGGGGTACGGGGTGAATCCGTCCGTCGTCGTCACCGGTTCACCCCCGCGGCGTCCAGGAAGGTGCGGAACTTGGCGCTGGTCTCGGCGAGTTCGTCCTCCGGCCGGGACCGGTCGACCACCCCCGCGCCGGCATACACCCGCAGCGTCCGCTCGTCCGCCTCCGCGCAGCGGATGGTGACCACCCACTCGCCGTCGCCCGCCGCGTCACCCCAGCCGACCATGCCGGTGTAGAGCCCGCGGTCGAAGGGCTCGACCTCGCGGATCACCCGGCGCGCGAGGCGGGTCGGCGTGCCGCAGACGGCCGGGGTCGGGTGCAGCGCGCAGGCCAGCTCCAGGGCGGAGACCGCCGGGTCGGCCAGCTCGCCGGTGATCGTGGTGGCCAGGTGCCACATCGCGGCGGTCCGCACCAGGGTGGGCCGTTCGGGCACCGTCAGGGTGCGGCAGTACGGCGCCAGCGCCTCGCGGATGGCGTCCACCACCACGGCGTGCTCGTGCAGGTCCTTGGGCGACTCCAGCAGCGCGGCGGCGCGCCGGACGTCCTCGCCGAGGTCCTCGCTGCGCGGCACCGAGCCGGCCAGCGGGTTGGCCAGCACGGCCGTTCCCCGCCGGGAGAGCAGGAGTTCGGGGCTGGCGCCGATCAGGGTGCGACCGCCGCCCGCCGGGACGGCGAAGCTGTAGCCGCCCGGGTCGCGGCGGGCCAGCCGCTGCAGGATCGCGGGCAGGTCGAGCGGCTCGGCGGCGCTCAGCTCCAGCGTCCGGGCGAGCACCACCTTGCTCAACTCCCCGCCGCGCAGCCGCTCGACGGCCGCCGCGACACCGGCGCCGTACGCCTCCGGCTCGGGCACCGGGCGGATCCGCCAGTCGGTCGGCTCGGCGGGCGGCGCGGGCAGCGCGATCAGCGGGTCGTCGCGCAGCGCCCCGGCGGTCCGGACCCGCTCGGGCACGACGAGCTCGACCCGACTGTCCCGGTCGAACGCCACCGCGCCGACCACCAGCGGTCGTTCGACCCCGGTGCGGCCCGCCTCGGCCAGCGCCCCGGCGACCCGCTCGGGCAGCGGCCGCCCGTCCTGCGGCACCCGGGCGTGCACGCCGGAAGTGAGCAGGGTGCGGGTCGGCGAGGCGAAGAACGCCTCGTCGGGGGCGGCCCGGTACTGGCCGAGCAGTCCGCTGGCCGCGCCGATGACGGCGTGGTCGGGTCCGCCGGCGGCGGGGGCCGCCGGGGCGTGGTGCACCGTGGTCACGGTGGATTCTCCAGTCTGGGACGGGTCTATGGGGGGCAGCAGGCCTTCGGTGACCGGCAGGCCTTGGGAGGGTCGAGGGGACGGCTCAGGCGCGCAGGGTCGCGCCGCCGTCGACGTACAGGTCGTGCATGGTGATGTGCCGCGCCCGGTCGGAGGCCAGGAACACCACGGCCTCCGCGATGTCGGCGGGCGCGGCGATCCGGCCGAGCGGGATGCCGACCCGCCAGGCCCCCAAGTCGCCCTCGATCACCCGCCGTTCGGCCGCTGAGGCGTCCTCGCCCCACAGCGCGCGCTGCATCTCGGTGTCGGTGGACCCGGGCGACACGACGTTGCACCGCACCCCGGACCGGGCGAGTTCCAGCCCCAGGCAGCGGGTGAACATGGTGGCCGCCGCCTTGGACGCCCCGTACGCGGCCATCCCGGCCCGCGGCACCCCGGCGGCATTGGACCCGACGGTCACGACGGCTCCGCGCCCACGCTCCGCCATCCGCCGCCCGACGGCGCGGCTGACGTGGAAGACGCCGGTGGCATTGACGGCGAAGGTGTCCGCCCAGTCGGTGTCGGTGAGTTCGACGACCGGCGCGGTGCGCAGGATCCCGGCGACGTTCACGAGCGTCTCCACCGGGCCGAGTCGACCTTCGATCAACTCGACCGCGCCACCGACCGCTTGAGCGTCGGACACGTCCAGGACGTACGGCCTGACGGCCGGCAGTTCCGCCACCAGGGCGTCGAGCGCACCGGCTTTGCGGTCCACCGCCGCGACGACGGCTCCCTCGGCCACCAGCGCCCGGACCACGGCCGCGCCGATGCCCTGTCCGGCCCCGGTGACCAATGCGACGGTACCGGCGAATTCGGACTGCTGCTGCACAGGACATCCCCTCCGACCAGCAAGATTAGGCAAGGCTAACCTAACACAGTTGTTCGCCTACGCCGAGAGCCTGTGCGAACGTCAATTCGGGGAAAGCCCGCCCGCCGAACGCGGAAACACCCGCGGACGGCGGCGAGCCGGGGACGGCCCCCGGGGCCGCGGACGACCGGCTGCACCGATCCGGCGGCGGCGGAACCACCGCCCAGCGGGGAACCGACGGATCCAGTCGAAGCCGTCGCGACCCACGCCGTCGACGTGCTCGGCGCGCCGCAGGCCGACTCGTAAGGCCACCCGCCGGGAGACGAGGTCGGCCGGGCGTAAGCGCCACAGCCAGGGCCGACCGGACGGATGCGGGCGATCAGGGGGAGCCCGGGCTCGGTGGCCCCCGCCCAGGCCGCTACGGCAGTGCCGCCCTCGCCCGGGAGACGCAGGGCGGGCCGACGGGTCGTCAGTTCGTCATGCCTGACAGGTCCGTCATGAGGTGACCGTACGGGCGCCTTACGGCGACGCGGTGGTAGCCCCGGAAGCCGCGGGGGCCCCGGGGGCCGAGGGAGCTGCAGCAGCAGCCGGAGCCTTCGGCGCCGGGGAGAGGCCCGCGCAGCCCCGCAGGCCGTCGCGGCGCTTGAGGGCGGCCTCGGCGGCGGCGCCGGTGACCGGCTGCGGGACGCCCTTGTCGTCGATGGTCGCCGGGTCGAACGCCTCGCCGGTCACCTTGCCGTCGGCGGTGAGGGTGAGGGTGGTGACTCCGGTCTCGTTGGAGTTCGGGTAGTTGGAGGTGCCGTACCAGAGGAAGTTGCCGAAGCCGTACCCGACGTAGGTGTTGCCGAGCATGCCCGAGCCGACCATGGTGTGCGCGTGGGTGCCGACCACGGCGGTGGCGCCCGCGCCGGCGAGCTTCTTGGCGACGGTGGTCTGCGCGGCGGTCGGGCAGGCCTTGCCCTCCTCGCCCCAGTGCAGGTAGACGAGCACGACCGGGGCCTGTTGCTTGGCCGTCTCCACCGCCTTGACCAGCGCCGGGACGTCCAGCGCGGAGGCGATGCCCGGCTTGTTCGCGCCGGCCCGCCACTTCTGGTTGGTGAGGTCCTCGACCTGGCTGGCGGCGACCACGGCGACCTTCACTCCGCGCACGGTGGTGACGTACGGGGCGAACGCCTCCTTGGCGTTGCGGCCGACGCCGACGACCGGGATCGGCGAGGAGTCCTTGGCGGCGAGGGTGTCGGTGAGGCCGTCGGCACCGAAGTCCACGGCGTGGTTGTTGGCCATCGAGACGACGTCGACGCCCGAGTCCTTCAGCACCGAGAGCGCCTTGGGCGAGGTGCGGAAGGTGTAGAGCTTGGGCTCCGGGGCTCCGCGCCCGGTGATCGCGGTCTCCAGGTTGAGGACGGACAGGTCGGCGTCGGCGAGGGTGCGGGAGGTCGGGCCGAGCGCCGGCTCGGGCGGCTGGACGGCCAGCCTGGCCTCGGTGCGGCCCTCGAAGTGGACGTCCCCCGCGAAGGCGACGGTGATGGTGCCGTCGGGCCGGGGCGCGCTGCTCTTGCTCGGGGGCGCGCCTGGGGAAGGGGTGCCCGGGCCTCCCGGGGCGACGGCGGAGGAGGACGGGGCGGGAGCCGCGCCGGCCGGGGCCGGGTCGGGGTCGTCCGGACCGCAGGCGGTGACGGCGGTCAGCCCGACGAGCAGCGCGACGGCGGCCGCGGCACGGCGCATGAGTGGTTCCCCCCGAGGACGGTGCAAGAGCGGTCAGCCTACGCCACCGAATCCCCACGACTTGAGCCCGCACCCGCAACATTCCGGCCACAAAGGGGCACCGGCGGAGCGAATCCTGGCCCACTCGTCCCAATCACCCCACCCGCCCCGGCCACCGCGTCCCTGGCGCGGCGGCGGGCAGGGCGCGCAGCGTGGGTGGTACGGGGAAGGGGAAGCGGTCCCGCGCCGGGGGTCCGGAGGTGTGACGTGATGGGCAGCAACATCGGCGGCGGCAACGGCAATGGCGGCGGCATCGGCAGCGGCGGCGGCAACGGCGACACGGGCGGCAGCGCGACCGGCGGCCCGGGCGGCAGCCGTCCCTCCCCCGCCCGGGCGCGCCGGATCGTGGTCGGCATCGACGGTTCCGCCCCCTCGAAGGCCGCCCTACGCTGGGCGGTCGGACAGGCCGTCCTGACCGGGGCGACGGTGCACGCGGTGGCGGCCTGGGAGTACCCGTCGCTGTACGGCTGGTTCGCTCCGATGGTGGACGACGGGTTCGAGCGCACCGCCCGCCGCACGCTGAGCGCCGAGATCAACGAGGTCCTCGGCCCGGAGCGCCCGGTGGAGGTCCGGGAGAGCCTGGTGCTCGGCCACGCCGCCGAGGTGCTGCTGGATGCGGCGGAGGACGCCGACCTGCTGGTGCTGGGCAGCCGAGGCCGCGGCACCTTCGCCCGGACGCTGCTCGGCTCCGTCAGTGCCCGCTGCGCGGTGCACGGGAGCTGCCCGGTGGTGATCGTCCGCTCCGACGGATCGGCGACCGTGCCACCGCGGCCCGCTGCGGCGACGGGCGCGACGGCGGCTGCGGCTGCGGCTGCGGCGGGCGACGCGGGCGCGGTCGGCGAGCAGGCCGTCCGCACCAAGGACTGGCAGCTCAGCCTGCACGTGGTGGAGGACCGGGACACCACCCGGGTGCACGCCGTGCTGGACGCCGACGGCAACGTCCTGCACAGCGACGCCCGATCCCGCCGCAACCCCCGCGACACCCCGGCCCCGCAGGTCGGCGACGAGTTCGCGGTCGGCCGCGCCCTGGTCGACCTCGGCCACCAGCTGCTGCGCGCGGGCGTCCACAGCGCCACCGATGCCGCGCAGGAGTGAAGCCCGCCGCAGCCGCGACCGGAAGGGTCACCACCGGCGCAGGGGTGCGCGGCCCCCGGCCGGGTACGCCATGCTGAACCGCGACACCTGCCCGGAAAACCGGACGACCGGAAGAGCCGTACCCCGCCCATGGACACCACCCCCGATCCCGCCGCCCAGCTCCACACCGGCCCCGACCTCGGCCCCGACCCCGACTTCACCCCCGCCGAGCGCGCCCGGGGCCGCGCGCTGCGCCGCGCCCAGCTGCCGTGGGCACTGGGTGGCCGACTGGCGGGCCTGGCGCTGACCCTTTTGCTCGGCCTCACCACGGTCGGCGCCGCCCTGGTCACGACCACCGGCCGCTGGTTCGGCGGCTCCCGGACGGCGGGCGTCCTGGCCGGCGCGGCGGCCCTGGTCGTCCTCGGCCAGGCGCTGCAGCTCCCGTTCGGCGCCCGGGTGCGGGCGGTCCGGGCTCGGTTCGGGCTGGTGACCCAGGGCTGGGCGGGCTGGGCGCTGGACACCGTGCGCGGTCTCGCGCTCACCCTGGTCCTCGTCCTGCCGCTCGCCCTCGGGCTGTTCGCGCTGACCGCGTGGTCGCCGCAGCGCTGGTGGCTGCCGGCGGCGGGGGCGGCGGCGCTGCTGACGGCCGGTCTCTCCTTCCTCCACCCCCTGCTGGTCGAGCCGGTGTTCAACCGTTTCACCCCGATGCCGCCGGGCGAGCTGCGCACCGCGCTGCTGGCGCTGGCCGAGCGGGACGGCATCCGGGTGCGGGACGTCCTGGTGGCGGACGCCTCGCGCCGGACCACCGCGCTCAACGCGTACGTCTCCGGGTTCGGGGCGACCCGCCGGCTCGTCGTGTACGACACGCTGCTGACCACCGCCGAGCCGCGCGAGGTGGAGCTGGTGGTCGCGCACGAGCTGGGCCACGTCAAGCACCGGGACGTGCCGCTCGGCACGGCACTGGGGGCGGTCGGGGCGGCCGTCGCGGTGGCGGTCCTCGGTCTGCTGGGGGCGTGGCGGCCGCTGCTGGACGCCGCCGGGGCGACCGACGCGGCGGACCCGCGGGCGCTGCCGCTGTTCGCGGCGCTCGCGGCGCTGCTGGGTGCGCTGTCGGGGCCAGCGCAGTGCGCGGTGAGCCGCCGGATCGAGGCCAGGGCGGACCGGCACGCGCTCGAACTGACCGGTGACGCCGAGCAGTTCGTGGCCATGCAGCGCAGACTGGCACTGGCGAACGTCTCCGATGTCGACCGGCCGAGGCTGCTTGAGCTACTGTTCGCCACTCACCCGAGTGCGACCCGTCGGATCGCCGCCGCCCGCGCGTGGCAGGCCGCACCGGGACGGCCGGCACCGGAGCGTCACGCAACCCCGGGGGAATCCGTTGTATAGTGCAACAAATCTCGAGGAGGTAGGACCGCCGTGCCCGGCCGCCAGTCGTCCATCGACACCATCCAGCGCGAGCTGACCGCCTTCGCCCGCCGTGCCCGGCACAAGGCCTCCCAGCTGCACCCCGACCTCTCCCTGGTCACGTACAGCATCCTCGACCTGATCACCGAGCGCGGCGGCTGTCGGGCCGCCGACGTGGCCGCGCACTTCATGCTCGACAAGTCCACCGTCAGCCGCCAGGTCACCGCCCTGGAGAAGCTCGGACTGCTGGCCCGCGAGGCCGACCCGGACGACCAGCGCGGCCAGATCCTGCGCGCCACCGAAGCCGGGCTGACCCTGCTGCGGGACGCCAACGAGCAGCGCCGCCTGGCCTTCACCGCGCGCTTCACCGACTGGTCCGACGAGGACATCGCCCGCTTCGCCGCCTACCTCGCCCGCTACGGCGAAGAGGGCTGACGGGGACCCCGGCGGACGGCGTCTCCCGGCCGCCTCGGGGTGCGCCCCGCCGCCCCCACGGTGTACAGAGGAGAGGTGCCCCTCCGGCAGCGTCCCGATACGCCGCACCCGCCGTACGCGCCGCATCCCCCCGACCGCCGCCGCGCCTGGCGGCCCGACAGCCGGGTGCTGACGGCGCTGACGCTCGCGCTGATCGCGCTGATCACCATCGTGGACATCCTCTCCCCGCCGGACATCCACCTCGGCCCGCTGCTGATCGTCGCCCCCGCCCTGACCGCCTCCTTCGCCGGACCGCGGGCCACCGCCGCGGTCGCCCTGCTCGCGCTCGCCGCGCTGACCGTCGTCGGACTCACCCGGGACGGCCTCACCACCGCCAACCACCAGACCCAGGTGGGCGCGCAGATCGCCGTCTCGGCACTGATCGTGGGTCTGCGGGTGCTGCGCGAGCGGCACGAACGCGAGCTGGCCCAGGTCCGGTCGGTGTCCGAGGCCGCCCAGCGGGTACTGCTGCGCCCGCTGCCGGAGCGGATCGGGCCGCTGCACCTCGCCTCCGCCTACCTGGCCGCCGAGGCCGAGGCGCAGGTCGGCGGGGACCTCTACGCGGCCGCCCGTACCACCACCGGCACCCGGCTGCTGGTCGGGGACGTCCGAGGCAAGGGCCTGTCCTCGCTCGGCGACGCGGCCCTGCTGCTCGGTGCCTTCCGCGCCGCCGCCCACCTGCACGCCGAGCTGCCCGACCTCGCCGCCTACCTGGACGGCAGCGTCAGCTGGGACCTCGCCCAACTCGCCGAACAGTCCCGGCTGTCCGGCCAGACGCACCGGGACCGGCGGGCCCTGCCTCGGGCGTCGCCCCGCGAGGTCCGCGAGATCCGCGAGCTCCGCGAGGAGGGATCCGAGGAGGACTTCGGGTCCGGCGAGTCCTTCATCACCGCCGTCCTGCTGGACATCCCCGACGACGGCTCGCCGGTCCGCCTGATCGACTGCGGCCACCCGCCCCCGCTGCTGCTGCGCCCCGAGGGCATCACCACGCTCGCCGCCCGGGCCCCCGCCCCGCCGCTGGGCCTCGGCGAGCTCGCACCCGTGCGCTACGAGGTGGAGACCTTCGCGTTCCGCCCGGGCGACCGGCTGCTGATCTACACCGACGGCGTGATCGAGGCCCGGGACGCGGAGCGGCGCTTCTACCCGCTCACCGAGCGCGTCACCGCCTGGCGCGCCGACCGCCCCGCCGACCTGGTCCACCGCCTCCGCGACGACCTGCTCGCCCACGTCGGCGGCCGACTGGACGACGATGCGGCCATGGTCGTGGTCGAACGGCTCCCGAACGAAGGCCCGCACGCCACCACCGGTCGGCCCGGCCACCGCGGTCGACCCGGATAGCCGGGCTCCGGCTCTCCCCGGCCCGGGCTCTCCCGGATCCGGCTGACCGGGTGGCCCTTGCCGACCGGGTCCGCGCCTACGGCTTGTACGGCAGCTGCGGCACGTCGAAGCAGTTCGTCGTCATCGACGGCACCTGGGTGACCCAGCCACCCCGTCCGTCCTGCGCCGAGTCCTGCCAGCGGGCGGCGTTCAGGCACGCGCGGGTCGGGCCGGCGGGCGGCGGCTGCGGGACGAAGGAGGCGGGCAGGATCAGGCCGTGCGCGTCGTACGGATCGGTGCGGTTCATGAACGCCTCGACGCAGGAGCGGGTCGGCGCGGCGCCGCAGGAGTCCAGCGCGTCGGTCAGCCACTGCGCGCCCGCCCAGCCCTCCAGCTCCCAGGCGGACAGCCGGCCGGCCCGGTCCGGGTAGTACCGGGCCATCGCGGTACGGAAGTCGTGCACCGCCGGGTACTGCTCGTCCTCGTAGTTCAGGCTCGACGAGGTCGCCCAGAGCACGTTGCGGCAGCTCGGCGAGGACTGGTAGTCGCCGCGCACCGACTCCGACCAGTTCTGCACGTTGGTGACCTTCGCCTCGACCGCCACCCCGGCCTCGTCCAGCGCCCGGCACAGCGCGGCGTTGCCCCGGGTGTCCATGGCGTCGAACAGCAGCTGCGAGCCGTCGGCGCGCACGGCCGCGGCCACCGCCTGGAAGTTCGGCAGCGCGAAGTCCACCGTCTGGAGCAGCACCCGGTAGCCCTCCGCCTCCAGTCCGGCCTTCAGCTGTCCGGCGTAGCGGGCCGAGTCAGCCTGGTTGTACGCGACCACGGCGGCGCTGCCCGCGCCCAGGCGCTGCTTGAAGAAACGGAACACCTCGGTGCTCTGGTAGAGCGTCCCGTTCCAGCCGACCGAGCGCCCGTCGCGCGGGGCCGCGCTGCCGTAGATCCCGTACAGGTGCGGCCAGCGGTCGTACGCCGTGCCGATCGGCTGGCCGCCGACGTCCGGCACCGCCTTGCCGCTCACGTACGGCGCTCCCGCGTAGTCGAGGACGCTGCCGCTGACGAAGGCGAAGACATGCGCCTGGTCGATCAGCCGGTGCACGCAGTCCTGGTTGCCGACGCCGCTGCCGCCGTCGTCGCAGGTCACCAGCCGTACGGTGCGACCGTGCAGGCCGCCGCGGTCGTTGAGGGCCTGGAAGAAGGCCTGGGCCCCGTACCGGGGGCCGCTGAACACCTCGCTGCCGACCGGGCTGGTCAGGGAGGTGACGATGCCGATCCGGATCTCGGTGGCGGTCACCCCGGTGTCGGAGGCCGGGTTGGTGCTCCCGGCGCTCCCGGTGCTGCCGGGCGACCCGGCCGTGGGGGTGGGGGTGGCGCGTGCGGTGAAGGCGCCTTCGGGCAGCCGGGTGCCGCAGCCCGCCAGCGGCGCGAGGACCAGGAGGAGGGCGAGGATCGCCGCCGTGACACGGCCGGGCCGCCGGCGCGCGAACGCGTCGGCGGCCCGGCACCGCGAGGGGGTCGTCAGCTGCATCCGGGGATCGGGGTGCCACTGGCACCGCCGGCCTGGGTCAGCAGACCGCACAGGGTCGAGCGGGACACCTTCCAGGTGCCGTTCTCGAGGACGGCCTGACCGGACGCGCTCGGCTCGACCACGGTGCCCTGCAGGGCCAGCGAGTAGGTGACGACCGCGGTGGAGGCGTCGGTGAACGCGACATCGGTGACCTTCGCCTGCACCTGGCCGACCCGCGGGTCCTGCGAGAAGCCCTGCAGGACCGGGAGCAGCTCGTCGCCGCCCTGGAGCAGCTTGGCCTTGTCGGGGATCGGGGTGTTGGGGTCGAAGAACTTCTCCCAGTTGGCGGTGATCTCCGTCTTGGCGGCGACCGGGTCGGCGGGGGCGGTACCGGTGGCGGTGGGCGAGGCGCTCGGGCTGGCGGTGGCGCTCGGGCTCGCCGGGGAGGAGGCCGAGGAGCCGGACTTGCTGCTGCTGCACGCGGCCGCCGTGCCCACCAGCATCAGGGCGAGCAGCGCGCTCGCCGTCCGCAGGAAGGCCCGGCCGCCGCCCGTGGGGGTGCCGCTTCGCGTCACGTGCATGGTGTTCCCTCTCGACTGCGCCGCCCGGGCCGGTCTCACGGTCTCCCGGATGCTGTTCCAGGCCGATCCTGGAAACGTCTCAAGTGACACCATGAAGGCGGATCCATGGACGAATCGCAATCTGACGGAGAAATCACCCGTAACGCCTCAAACGGTTCGCCCTTCCGGGGCGGCGCGCCCAAGGGTGCTGCCTTCCGGGGCGGCGCGCCCAGGAGTGCCCGCGAGTGGGCCGGCTGGCTGCTCGTCGCGGTCGGCGCCGTGCTGTGCGTGCTCGGCTGGTACGGGGTCTCCGGAGAGCGATTCGTCGAGGAGCAGGTCCCCTATCTGGCGTCGTCCACCATCCCGGGCGCGGCCCTGATCGTGGCCGGGACCCTCCTGGTCGCCCTGCGACCCCCGTCCCCGCCGGAGCACCAGGACCTGACGGACCGGCGGGTGGAGCGGCTGTACGAGCTGCTGGTCGAACCGTCCGATGCCGGATCGGCTTCCGATCCTGGGCCCGGTACTGGTGCCGGTGCCGGTGCTGCTGTCGGTGAGGGTGCCGGTGCCGGTGCCGGTGCCGGTGCCGGTGCTGCTGTCGGTGAGGGTGCTGCCGGTGCCGGTGCGGAAGCCGGTGCCGGTGCGGGCGTCGAGGGGTGGCTGGCCGTCCCCGGGGGCACCCGCTACCACCGCCCGGACTGCCCGCTGGTCACCGGCAAGGCGCGGGCCGCACCCGTGGACGCCGCCGCCGTCCGCGACCGGGGCCTGACGCCCTGCCCGCTCTGCTCACCCCCCGCACCGGGCCAGCGATCCGGCCCCGGTCCCGGCCCCGGTCCTGGTCCCACCACCCGTCCGGGCGAATCCGCTCCGCCGACCGGCTGAACGCCGCCGAACACCACTGAACACCCATGACCGCCGACGCACTCCTCGCCGCCGCCCCCGACTCCCTCGGCCTCACCGTCGACCTCGCCCTCGCCGGGCTCACCGTCGGCAGCGCCGCCGCGCTCAGCGGCATCGGCCTGGTCGTCTGCCACCGCGCCACCGGGGTGCTCAACATCGCCCAGGGCGCCCAGGCCATGGCCATCGCCTACCTGCTGCGCGACCTCGTCGTGGTGCGGCACTGGCCGGTCTGGCCCGCCGTCGCTTGCTGCCTGCTGGTCGTCGCCCCCGCGCTGGGCGTGCTGCTCGACGTCCTGGTCTACCGCCCGCTGCAGCGGCGCGGCGCCGGACCGGCCGAGACCATGGTCGCCGGGCTCGGCGTGTTCGTGCTGCTCATCGGTGTGGCCGTGCTGCTGTGGGGCGCGGCGCCGCTGGCCGGCACGCCCTCGCCGCTCGGCGGCGCCGCGATCCGGCTGCCCGGCGGACACAGCCTGCGGCCCGACACCGTCGCCCAGCTCGCCGCCGTCCTCGTCCTCGGCCTCACCGTTTTCGCCGTCACCCGGTGGACCCGCTTCGGCCTCTGGCTGCGCGCCGTCGTCGACGACCGCCGCCTCGCCGCCCTCGCCGGGGTCGACGCCGACCGGGTCTCCGCCGCCGGCTGGGCCTTCGGCACCTTCACCGCCGGACTGGTCGGCATCGCCCTCGCGCCCTACCTGCTGCTCGACCCGTACGGACTGCCGCTGCTGGTGATGGAGACCATGGCGGTCGCGGTCGCCGCCCGGCTGTGCAGCATCCCGGTCGCCGTCGCCACCGGGCTCGGCCTCGGCATCGTCCAGGCCGAAATGACCCGACTGCGACCGTCCGGGCAACTGGTGCCGCTCGTCCAAGCGGTGCAGGCCAACCTGTTCGTGATCGCCCTGCTCGCCACCGCCCTGCTCGCCGGACCGCGCATCGGCGGGGAGCGGGTGGAGGCCGCGCCGCTGGCCGTCCGCCGTCCGGGGCGGCGCGGGGGTGGCGGGGCCGGCAGTGGCGGTGCGGCCAGGGGTGGGGGTGGGAGCGGACGGCTCGCGGGGGCCGTCTGCCTGGTCCTGCTCCTGCTGCCGCTCGGCTTCCGGGGCAACGACCTGCGCAGCGCCCTGCTCGTACCCGCGCTCGCGCTCGTGCTGCTGTCGATCGTCGTGGTCACCGGCTACGGCGGGCAGATCTCGCTCGGCCAGGCCGGGTACGCGGGCCTCGGCGCGCTCGGCACCGCGCTGCTGATGTCCGGCCGCATCCCCGGCATCCCGCCGCTGCCCGCCGCCCCCGCGCTGCTGATCGCCGTCCTCGTCACCGCCCCGCTCGGCCTGCTCACCGGTTGGCCCGCGATCCGCCGACGCGGGCTCGCCCTCGCCCTGGTCACCTTCGCGGTGGGGATGGCGATGAGCCGCTTCGTCTTCCAACAGCCGTACGCCACCACCGGGCTCGTCCTCGACCGGCCGTCCTTCCTGGCCGGCGACCGCGCGTTCTACCTCGCCGAACTCCTGCTCCTCGGCCTCGGCCTGCTCACCGTCCGGGCCCTGCACCGGGGCCGCCTCGGCCGGGCCCTGACCGCCATGCGGGACCACGAACCGGGCGCGGTCGCGGCGGGCGTGGACGTCCCGGGCCTCAAGCTCCTCGCCTTCGTCGCGGGCGCTGCCCTGGCCGCCCTCGGCGGTGGACTGATGGGCCTCGCCGGACGCGCCTTCGACCCCGCTGACTTCGACCCGGTGCGCGGACTCCTCTGGTTCGCGGCCGTCGTCGTCGCCGGCGCCGACAGCGCCCTCGCAGCAGTGCTGGCCGCCGCCCTCCTCATCGGCCTCGACGCCGGCACCGTCGCCGGTGTCTCCGCCGTAGCCGTCGGCGCCCTCGCCGTCGCCATCGGCCGCCTCCCCGGCGGCCTCGCCGCCCTGCCCGTCCCCCGCCACCGCCTTCCCCCGGCGTCCCCGGCACTCCCGCCGTCCCGCCTCACCCCGACCGGGCGCGGGGTACGGACGGCGATCGCGGCGAGGCAGGGGAGCCAGGGAAGACAGGGGAGCCGGGGAAGGCAGGGAAGGTCGGCTGGGGAGGAAGGCGCGTCATGAGCAACTCTCATGTCGCCAGACCGGCCACCAAACGGGAGACCATGAGCAAGTCTCATGACACCTCACCGGCCGCCCGCCGGACGACCATGAGCGACTCTCATGCCATCCCGCCGGCCACCCCGCCCGAACCGCGCTCGGGACCGAGCAGGAGGAGCTATGCGCAACACTCATGACCGCCTCGCCAACCGCCCCGCCGCCCGCCTCACCGCACGGGGCATCGTGCGGCGTTACGGGGGGATCGAGGCGGTGGGCGGGGTGGACCTGGTGGCGTTGCCGGGGCGGATCACCGCGCTGGTCGGGCCGAACGGGGCGGGCAAGAGCACCCTGTTCGACTGTCTCGCCGGCACCGTGCGCCCGGACGCCGGGCGGGTCGTGCTGAGCGGGCGGGACGTCACCGGGTTGCCCGCGCACCGGCGGGTACGGCTCGGGCTGGCGCGCACGTTCCAGCAGATCGCCGTCTTCCCCACGCTCTCGGTGGCCGACAACGTCCGGGTGGGCGCCGAGCAGCGGACCAGGCGGGCAGGGCGGACCGGGCGAGCCGAGGCCCGGGCCGTCGCGGAGCGGACGGCAGGGGCGCTGCGGCTGCTCGGGCTGCAGGACCTCGCCGCCGAGTCCGCCGGGGCGCAGCCCACCGGTGTGCTGCGGCTGGTGGAGCTGGCGCGGGCGCTGGCGGGCGGGCCCCGGGTGCTGCTGCTGGACGAGCCGACCGCCGGACTCGACGCCGCGCAGACCGCCCGTCTGGTGTCCGTGCTGCGGGGTCTCGCCGAGCGCGGCATGGCACTGCTGCTGGTCGAGCACGACGTCGAGCTGGTCGCCGAACTCGCCGACTCCGTCTACGCCATGGCCGACGGCCGGATGGTAGCCCGCGGCCCGACCGCGACCGTTCTCGCCGACCCCCGCGTCACCCGGGCCTGGGGAAGGGTGGGCTGATGCCCGTCGAAGCCGCCCTCCTCGCCGCCCGGGTCCGGTACGGCCCGTTGGAGGCACTGCACGGGGTCGACCTCGCGTTCCCCTCCGCCGCCGTCACCGTCCTGCTCGGCCGCAACGGCTCCGGACGGACGAGCGCGCTGCACGCCCTCGCGGGCATCGTGCCCCTGTCGGGCGGACGGGCGCTCTGGCGGGGCCGGGACCTCGGCGGGCTGTCCGTGCACCAGCGGGTGCGGCGGGGGCTGGCCCTCGTCCCGGCCGAGCGCGGGGTCTTCGGGTCGCTGACCGTCGCCGAGAACCTCGGTCTGGGCGGGCCAGGTCAGGACGAAGTGCTCGAGCTCTTCCCCGAGTTGGTGAAGCTGCTGCACCGCCGGGCGGGCACCCTCTCCGGCGGCCAGCAGCAACTGGTCGCGGTCGGACGGGCGTTGGCGGCCCGCCCGAGCCTGCTCCTGCTCGACGAGCCGGAACGCGGCCTGGCCCCCGCCGTCGCCGCCAGACTGCACGCCCACCTGCTGGCCGGCGCTGCCGACGGCCGTACGGTGGTGCTGGCCGCACAGTCGCTGCCGCGCGCCCTGGCCGGGGCCGCGGTGGTGCACGTGCTGCACCGGGGCGAGGTCGTCTTCTCCGGCGAGCCCGGGGAGCCGGTGCCCGAGCGCTTCGCGACCACCCGGTGACGGCACCGTCCACACCCTCCGAGCCACACCCTCCGAGAACCGAGGCCCGGTCGCGCACCTGCGCACGCGGTTCCGCGCGGCGGACGCCCTTTTCTTTCGCGTGGAGTCGGCGTGGTGCTGCGTCGGCCCGATGGGGCTGACCGCCGCCGCGGTCGACGCCCTGACCGGATCCTACGGCCGGTACACGTACGGCGTCGTCGTGCTCAGTCGGGCGAAGCCGAGGCGCTGGAGGATGGGGCGGCTGTCGTCGCTCGCGTCGACCTGCAGGTAGTGGTAGCCGAGGTCGGCGGCGAGGCGGGCGCGGTAGGCGACGAGGGCGCGGTAGATGCCCCGGCCGCGCCAGTCGGGGGCGGTGCCGCCGCCCCAGAGGCCGGCGAAGCCGGTGCCGGGGTTCAGTTCCATCCGGGCCGCGGACACCGGGCGGTCGCCGGCCAGGGCGACGACCATGCTGACGGTGTCGGTGCCGTGCCGGAGGTGGTGAAGCATCCGCTCGCGCAGGCCGGGGCGGTCGGTGCCGAAGGCCTGGGTGTGGGCCTCGACCATCAGGTCCACCTCGGTCGGGTCGGTCACCGGGTGCAGCCGGACGCCTTCGGGCAGGACCACCTCGGTGGGCAGGTCCGCGATCCGGGCGATCATCAGCGCCTCGTCCGGCTCGGGCGTGAACCCGGCCGCGAGCAGCCGTTCCCCGAGGTCCGCGGGACGGTCGTGAGAGTAGGCCTTCCACTCGAACTCCAGGCCCAGTGCGGTGAAGTGGAGCACCTGGGCGGCGATCGCCGCGTCCGCTCCGGCCTCGTCCAGGCCGGACCACACCACGCCGTTCCAGTCGCCTGCCGCCCCCACCTGCCGCACCACCGCGCCGTGGCGCTCGACGCGGACTCCGGGGCCGTCGGGCTGCGCATGGCGCCGGACCCGCTCGTCGAACAGGGCGAGCATCTCGTCGTGATCCATGTGATCCATCCGCTCACTCCAGCACGGGGCGGGAGCGCGCGCCATCGAGTTTCCGCCCGGCCGACTCCGGGCGCACGGACGGCCCAGCGGACGGCCTTGCAGACGGCCCTGCGGACGGCCGACCGGCGCGGATCATCTCGCTCGGCGCGTCCGCACCGATGATGGCGTCCAACAGGTCTCGGGCCGCTGCGAGTTCGCCCATCTGACGGGAGATCCGGGCGCGCTCCCGGCTCAGTCCGGCGCGCAGTTCCGGGCAGGTCGGGCCGGGGCGGCGGCGTCCCGGGGCCGGCAGGCCCGGGAGTATCTCGGCGATCGCGGCGCTGTTGAGGCCGGCCGCGAGGAGGGTGCGGATGCCGTGGACGGCGTCCACGTCCCGCTCGCCGTACTCGCGGTAGCCACTGGGGCGGCGCTCGGGAGTGAGCAGGCCCTGTTCCTCGTAGTAGCGCAGGGCGCGCGGGGTGGTCCCGGTCCGCCGGGCGAGTTCTCCGATCCGCATCGCCGTATCCCCTTCCACGGTTGACTCTGCCGTCGGCGTGAAGGTCTAGCGTAACCGCCATGCCGAACGAACGATCTTCCTCAACCACCCCTTCTCGTATCGCCGTTGCCGTGCTCGGCCTGGGCCCGATGGGCAGGGCACTGACCCGGGCGCTGCGGGCGGCCGGTCATCCGACCACCGTCTGGAACCGCACCCCGGGCCGGGATGCCGAACCGCTCGCCCTCGGCGCGCGGTCGGCCGCGAGTCCCGCCGACGCGATGGCGGGCGCCCCGCTGGTCCTGCTCTGCGTCCGCGACCGGGCCGCCGCCCGGGCCGTGCTGGAGGCCGCGGGGGCGGCACTGCGCGGACGGACCGTCGTCAACGCCACCTCGATCGCCCCGGACGACGCCCGGGCCGACGCCGTCGACGCCGAGACCCGGGGCTACCGCCTCCTCGACGCCGCGATCCTCACCCCCACCCCGACCATCGGCACCCCCGAGGGCGCAGTCCTGCTCAGCGGCAACGCCGCGGCCTTCGCCGAGCACGAGGAGACGCTCCGCGCCCTGGGCTCCGTACGCCACCTCGGCACCGACCCCGGACGGGCGGCAGCCTTCGACGCGGCCCTGCTGGACCTGTTCTGGACCACCGTGCACGGTTGGGTCCACGCCCTGGCACTCGCCCGCGCCGAGGGCATCACTGGAGCCGAACTCACCCCGTATGCGCTGGGGTTGACCCGCATCCTGCCCCCACTGATCGAGAACTACGCGCAGCGCGCGGACGCCCGCCACCACCCGGGCGACCAGAGCAGCCTGGCCTCCGCCGCAGCCGGACTGGCCCACGTCGCGCACACCGCCCGCACCCGCGGCCTGGACACCTCCGTCCTGGACGCCGCCCTCGCCCTCACCCGTCGAGCGATCGACGCCGGACACGGACCGAACGGGGTATCGACCCTGGTCGAACTGCTCACCGCCTGACCGTCAGGCGCACGACGACGCGGCGCTACTGGGCCAAGTAGCCGCCGTCGACCGGCAGGACGGTGCCGGTGACGAAGGAGGCGTCGTCGGAGGCCAGGAAGAGGACGGCGGCGGCGACCTCGGCCGGGGCGCCGAGGCGGCCCATGGGGTGGAGCTTCTCGATGGCCGTGAGGTACTCGGGGCCGCCGGGTTCGTCGCGCAGACGGGCGACGCGTTCGGTGGTGATGGTGCCGGGGGCCACGGCGTTGACCCGGATGCCGCGGTCGGCCCACTCGACGGCGAGGTGCTTGGTGAGGCCGGAGGCGACGAACTTGGCGGGCCCGTACACCGCCTGGCCGCGCTGGCCGGCCTCGCCGGAGATAGAGGAGAGGCAGACGACGGAGCCACCGGGACGCTCCTGGGCGGTCATCGCCCGGATCGCGTACTTGCAGGTGAGGAACATGCCGCGGCCGTCCACGGCCATCACGTGGTCCCAGTCCTCGGCGGTGGCCTCGGTGATCTCCATCAGCGGGATCACTCCGGCGTTGGCCACCAGGACGTCCAGTCGGCCGTGCCGCTCCACGGCGGCCTCGACCATCCGGCGGGCGTCCTCGTCGCGGGACACGTCGCCGACCACCGTGCTGACGGCGCCCGGGAGTTCCCCGGCCAGCCGGTCCAGCCCCGCGGCGTCGACATCGGTGGCGACCACCGACGCGCCCTCGCGGACGAACCGCTCGGCGACGGCCCGCCCGATGCCGCTCGCCGCACCCGTCACCACGCAGGAGCGCCCGGCCAGCCGACCGGCCGCGGGGCTTCCCGCCGCGTTCACCGTCACCATGCGCGCGACTCTACCGACCGGAGCGGGTGGACGACGGGCTTCCGTCGGCATCGCCGATCGGCGCGTCGCGGCAGGGCGGCGCACGGGGAGGGGCGGACCGTTCGTACGGACAACGTTCGTTCGGGCAACGGTCGCACCGAAGGCGATCACTGTCGCGACGGTCGCATCGGCAACGATCGTTTAGGGCGACGATCGTTGTTGAGACGATCGTTGTGGCAACGATCGCCATCGCGGTGGCAGCAACAAGCCGCCGCCCAGGCGCCCATGGTGAGCGCCTCGGCGGCGGCGGGGAGTGCGGCCGGACCCGATCACCGTCAGACCGTGAGGACGATCTTTCCGCGCAGGTGCCCCTGCTCGCTGACCCGCTGCGCCTCGGCCGCCTCCGCCAGTGGGAACACCCGGTGCAGCGGCAGCCGCAGGGTGCCGGCCTCGTGCAGGGCGAGCACGGTGGCGTAGGCGCGCTGGTGGAGGAACTCGACGCCGTCGGCGCCGCCGGTGATGAGGATGCCGTACTGCTGGGCGCCCGCGAAGTCGGCGATGGTCAGGACCCGGTCCGGGCTGCCCGCCAGCTCGATGGACAGCGGCAGCACTCCGCCCTGCCCGGCCGCGTCCAGCACCCGGTCCACCCCGCCCGGGGCGACCGCCCGCACCCGCTCGGCCAGGCCCTCGCCGTACGTCACCGGGATCGCGCCGAGCTCGCGCAGGTGGTCGTGGTTGGCCTCGCTCGCGGTGCCGATCACGGTGATCCCGCGGGCCCGGGCGAACTGCAGCAGCACGGTGCCGACCCCGCCCGCCGCGCCGTGCACCAGCAGGGTCTCGCCCGCCTGCACGCCGAGGACGTCCAGCGCCCGCTCGGAGGTCTCAGCCGCCACCGGGATCGCCGCGGCCTCCTCCCAGCCGAGCGAGGCCGGCTTGTGGCCCAGCAGGTCGGCGGACACCAGCACGTGCTCGGCGTAGCCGCCGCCCATCACGCCGCCGAACACCTCGTCGCCGGGCGCGAAGCCGCTCACACCCTCGCCGATGGCCTCGACCACGCCCGCCACCTCGTAGCCGGGCACGGCCGGGAAGGTGACCGGGAAGATCCCGGCCATCGCGCCGCTGCGCACCTTGTGGTCCAGGGGGTTCACGCCCACCGCGCGGACCGCGACCCGCACCTGGCCGGGACCGGGGGCGGGCAGCTCGATGTCGATCGGGCGCAGCAGGTCCGCACCGCCGTACTCGGGGAAGGCGATTGCCTTGGTCATGGAATGTCCTTGGGGTTTCCGGGAGTTGGTTCTTCCGACGGGTTCCATCCTGGTTCCACGACGGCGGGCGGGGACCCTGTCTTTCGGCCAGTTCGACCTGTCCGAAAGGCCAGGCCGCCCCGGGCCCGGCCGAACTAGGCTGGCTGCCATGGATCGTGTGAACGGCACGCGCGGAACAAGCAGGACGAGCGGGACGAGCGGCGTGAACGGCACGGACGGCCCGGACGAGCGGTGGCGGGATTCCTGGGGCCGCCCCGAGGACGCGCTGGCGCGGGCCGTCGAGGTGCTGCGCACGCCCCGGCCGGACCTCCTGCTCCGCCTCTCCCAGATGCTCGAGACGCTGGTCCCGCACGTCGCGGTCGCCCAGCTCAGCGGAGTCTGCACCTACTCCCCCTCGTACGCCTACGGCCCGCCCGAGCTGACCGAGGGAATCAGCAGCCTGGAGCTGTCCCGGCTGGCCGAACGCACCACCGCGACCACCTCGGCCGGCCGCCCCTGGCAGGGCGAGGCCGAACTCGCGGGCCGCACCCGGCCGGTGGTGGTGGCCGTCGCCGCCGGCCAGGGCGGGAGCACCGGCACCGCGCCCGGGACCGGCGCCGCGCCCGGGACCGAAGCCACACCCGATAGCACCACGCCCGCCAACGTCAACGTCACCGGCACCGGCACCGGTACCGGCGCCGTCCTGGTGCTCGTCCGGGCGGACACCGCCCCCGTGGCGCCGGAAGCGCTCGCCGTACTGCAGCAGCTGTGGGACCTGGTCATCGCCCACTCCGACCACCGCGCCACCGACGCCGGGCCCAAGCACGCGGCGGTCTCCCGCGCCTCCGCCAACGCCCGCGCCCGGGCGATCGCCGAGTTCACCGGAACGCACAGCGCGGCGCTCAGCGCGATCCTGGCGCCGCTGCGCTCGGCCGACCTGGACGACGCGACCGCGCGCCGCAGCGCCACCGAGCTGGCCGTGACCGCCCTGCTCGACCTGCGCCAGGGCGCCGACCTGGACCGCACGCTCAGCGAGGAGCCCGCCGACGCCGCCTTCGCCCGGCTCGCCCGGGAGCTGCGTCCGCTGCTGCGGCACACCCGGGTCCGGCTGGATGCCGCGCCCCCGGCCGGGGCCGCCCGCTCGGTGCCCGCCGACGCCGCGCACACCGCCCGGGACGCCGTCCGGGCGGCAGTCCTGCTGATGCTGGAACAGGAGAAGCCGACCCGCCTGCACGTGAGCTGGCAGTTCACCCCGGACGACGCCCTGCGGGCGGTGGTCCGCGGCGACGGCCTGGGCGTGCTGGCGGTGGACGCCCTCGCCGTCCACCGCACCACCGACCGCATCGCCGCACTCGGCGGCCGCTGCGCCGTCGAGGCCGTCCCCGGCTGGGGCACCACAGTGACGGTCGATCTGCCGCTCGCCCTCCCCGAGCCCGCGCTCGCCACCGACCCCCTGGACGGCCTCCAGCCGCGGGAGTCGGAGGTCCTCGACCAGCTCGCCCAGGGCCGCCGCAACCGCGACATCGCCGCGGCGCTGCACATCAGCGAGTCGACGGTGAAGTTCCACGTCGCCAACATCCTGGCGAAGCTGGGCGTGGCCTCGCGCGGCGAGGCGGCGGCCCTGGCCCACCGCGCCGGCCTGCCGAGCGGCGCGGCGGGGCTGCACGTGGCGTCCTGAGCCCGGCGCCACCGGGCGGCGTCCCGAACCCCGCACCACCCGGTGCGGTCAGCACGTGCCACCGGCCAGGTTCAGGGCGGCCTGGACGGTGGTGAGGTGCCCCCAGAACTTGGCGTCGAAGGCGCGGCGCAGCATGGTGAGGTCGAGGTCGGCGATCGGGCCGGGCCCCTCGCTGCCGCCGAGCGCGAGGATCAGCCAGTCGATCCGCCCGATCGACTCGATCACCCCGGCGATCTGCGCCCGGTCGCCGCCGTCGGCCGGGTGGCCGGTCAGCTCCGGGTCGGTGGCGGCGACGGCCGCCAGTTTCTCCTTGTCGCGGCCGACGACGTGGACGTTCGTGCCGAGGCCGTGCAGCCGGCGGCGGTGGCCAGCCCGATGCCGGAGGTTCCGCCGACGACCAGTGCGGTGTGCTTGCTCACGAGCTCCCATCTCCCCGCTGACGGACTCCGGGCCGGGCGGCGCCGGAATCAATTTCGAACCGTGACGTCTCGTCTCGAATTTCGGTAGCGTGGCGAGCGTGACCGGGCAACGAGAGAGACTCCCCCGCCCCGGCCGCAAGCGCAGCGAGGAGAGCCGGCTGGCGATCCTCACCGCCGCCTTCCAGCTCCTCGGCGAGGTCGACTACGCCGCCCTCACCATCGAGGGCATCGCGACCCGTTCGGGCACCGGGAAGCAGACCGTCTACCGCTGGTGGCCCCCCAAGGCCGACGTGCTGATGGACGCGCTGGCCACCAAGGCCGACCTCTACGTGCCGGTCCCCGACACCGGAAGCCACCCCGCCGACCTGCGGGAGTTCCTGTGTGCCAGCGTGGCGCTGGGCCGCCGCCCCGAGGTCGCCGCCGGCCTGCGCGCCCTGATGGCGGAGGCGCAGATCGACCCCGCGTTCGGCGAGCGGTTCCGCGCCTCATTCCTTCAACCGCGCCGCGACGCGCTCGGCACCCTGCTCGACCGGGCCCGCCGGCGCGGCGAACTCCCGCCCGGCCTGTCCGTCGGCACCGCCATCGACCTGGTCTTCGGCGTCGTCTGGTACCGACTGCTGGCCACCGGCCAGGAGTTCGACGACGGCCTCGTCGAGGAACTGGTCGGCGTGCTGACCCGCGACGGCAGCTGACAGCATCCAACGCCCCACAGAAAGAGGCAACATGACCGACCAGCCGGCCACCTGGGATCCCGACGCCACCGGCATCCTTCGGCTGCCCTCCGGCCGCCTCCTGCGCGGTCGCGGCCTCAGCCTTCCGGTACCCACCGGGCCCCGACCGGCCTTCGGCCTCTACCTGTTGGGCCGTCCACCGAAGGACATCGGATGGGAGCACCGCTGGGTGCGCTGGCCCGACTTCCGGCTGCCCACCGACCGCGCCGACGCCGCCGACGCCTTCCACGAAGCCTGGCAGCGCGCCGCGACCGAGCGCGTCGAACTCGCTTGCGCCGGCGGGCGCGGACGCACCGGCACCGCTCTCGCCTGCATCGCCGTCCTGGACGGCGTCCCGGCCTCGGAGGCGGTCGCCTACGTACGGGAGCACTACAGCCGGCACGCCGTCGAGACGCCGTGGCAACGGAGGTTCGTGGAACGGGCGGCCCAGGCGGCAGGCTAACCCGACCCCATGGGTGGGGCACCTCAGGCCCGGACGACCAACCGCGTCACCGGCAACGTCCACCGAGCCGGCACGGTCAACGGCGACGCCCACCGGGCCGGGACGATCAACGGCGACGTCCACCGGGCCGGAACGATCAACCTGACCGACACCACCGCCTCTCCGAACAGGGCGAGCACCCGGTGGTCGAGCTCCGCGATGAGCGAGTCCGGCGCCTGGCCCTCCGCCGCCACGACGGCCCTCCGCCGCGCCCTCACCGATGGCCCGGAAGCCGAGGTCCGCGATGGCGCCCGGGCGGGGCTGTCGGCCGTCGCGCACCTCACCTCCAGCGGCGCCCGGTGCGCCGCCTGTGCGCTCATCGGATGTAGCAGCGGGTCCTCGGCACACGCACGACCGCCCCGTCCGGAACCGGACACCCGACACCCCGGCCTGTCCCCGGCGGAGAGGCCCCGGGACAGCTGCCGAGCAGCGCCGATGCCGCACGGTCAGGTTGGCGCGAACGCACTCGGCTCGTGCGGTGCACTCGCGGGCGCCCGTTCGCCGTTCACTCCCCCGGGGACTCCTCCCGGCGGAGCGTGAGGTCCGGCGGCTCGGCGGCCATGACGACCCGGCGGAGCGTGAGGTCCGGCGGCTCGCCGTCCATGGTGAAGCGCTGGGGTGTGCCCGGCGCCTCGGGCTGCCAGCCGGCGGCGAGAGCGGCGCGGATCAGGGCGGCGGTCAAGGCGGGGGTGACCGGGTCGAGTTGGAAGACTTCCGCGATGCGGTCGGCGGGGGCGGTCAGCAGGACGCCGTAGTTGAGCCAGGGGTCGTCGAAGCGGCGGGCGACCTCCAGGGCCGCTCCTGACGTCCGTCCGGCGGGACCGGGGGTGTCGAGCCAGGCGCGCACCACCACGTGCTCGGCGTCGCGGGGGCGGACGACCCAGCGGTAGTCGCGGCCGTCGACGTGGATCCTGCGCGGTGTCCTCGGGGCCATCCCGCCCACCCTACGGCTCACGACCGGTACCGCCTCAGAGGTCCCAGGTCCGGGCGGCGGCCCAGGCCTCCAGCGACTGCCAGGCGATGTCCGGGTGGGCGGCGTGCAGGGCGTCGGTGTCGATGTCGAGGCCGGGCTCCTGGAAGTAGCGGAACATCGCGGCGAGGTCCTCGGAGTAGCCGGCGGCGACGGAGAGCGGCACCTCCTCGAAGCGGATCGGGCGTCCGCTCGCCGCGCTGATCGCGGCGGCGATCTGCTCGCCGGTGCACCACTGGGAGGCGATGTCGATGCGCCGGCTCGCGTGGGCCTCGGGGTGGGTGAGGACGTGGGCGGCGAAGGCGCCGATGGTGTCGGCAGCGATCACCGGGAGGGCGACGCCGGGCGGCATGGGGAGGTGGAAGACGCCCTCGCGCAGGGAGCGGAGGGTCCAGCCGTTGGCGTAGTTCTCCATGAAGGCGGCCGGGCCGAGGACGGTGAAGGGCAGGCCGAGGGCGGCCAGGTGCCGCTCGATGAGGCGCTTGCTCTCGAAGTGCGGGATGCCGGTCGGGCGGTCGGCGTTGGCGGCGGAGGTGAAGACGACGTGCCGGATCCCGCCGTTCGCGCGGGCGGCGTCGAGGAGGGCGGTGCCCTGACGGACCTCGGCTCCCAGGTCGGTGCCGAACGGGGTGGACATCGCGAACAGCGCGCCGGCGCCGTCCAGCGCGGCTGCCAGCGAGGCCGGGTCGTCGAAGTCGGCGCGGACCACCTCGGCGCCGAGTGCGCCGAGTGCGGTGGCGGCGGGCGAGCCGGTGTCGCGGGTGAGGGCGCGGACCGGGTGTCCGGTGCGCAGCAGGGCGCGGGCGGCGGCGCCGCCCTGGGCGCCGGTGGCGCCGGTGACGGCGACGGGGAGGCGGGCTGCGGGGTGGGCGGGGAGGCTGGAAGCGAGCTCATTTATCTGCGCCATGCAGACAACATAGAAGGAGATCTCTGCGCGACGCAACTGTTTATCGGACGGCCGGTTACCCTTCCCCCATGACGACCCGCGACGAACTGATGGCGCAGCTGTGGCCGGTCTCGCGCCGGTACCTGGCCTCCTACGTGTTGTTCAACCAGGCCGTCGCCGACCACCTCGGCATGCACCCCACCGACGTCCAGTGCCTGAACCTGCTCACCCTGGAGGGCGGCCCGGTCACCACCGGCCGGATCGCCGAGCTGACCGGGCTCACCAGCGGCTCCGCCACCCGGCTGGTCGACCGGCTGGAGAAGGCCGGCCTGGTCGCCCGCCGGCGCGACGAGGCGGACCGCCGACGTGTCCTGGTCGCCGTCCTCCCCGAGGCCCTGGAGCGCTTCGGGGAGGTGTGGCGCGACCTGGGCGACGACTGGGCGAGCGCCTTCGCCGAGGACAGCGAGGACGAACTCGCCTTCCTGCTCCGGCACATGAACCGCACGGTGGAGCTCAGCCACCGCCAGATCGCCCGCCTCGCGGGGAACGGGCATTGAGCCGGCCCTGAGCCGGGCCCTGAGCCGGGGCCTGAGCCGCCGCGAGGAAGGACCCTAGGTTTTGCGCAGCTCCGGCGCCGGGGCTCCGATCAGCAGCCGGCGCACCGCGTCCCAGGCCGTTCGCAGGGCGGCGGCGCAGGCGCGGGTGTCGGAGCCTAGCAGGCGCAGCCAGGCGCCGCTGTCCTGGGGGAGCACGCTGACGCCGTACAGCGGTCCGCAGCCGGCCAGCGCCTCGTGGAGGGTGTCCGCGACCTGCGCGGCCGGGGCGAGCGGGGTGAGGACGTAGAGGCTGGACATCACGTCGTGGCCGGCCAGGACGGCCGGGCCGGTGATGCCGCCGGCCGCACTGCGGGGCTCCAGCCGTACGGTGTCCAGCGCCACCAACTCGCCGTCCGGGCGGCGCACTTCGAGGTCCGAGGCGAACACCCGGTACGCGTGGCGCTCGCCGCGTGCGAGGCGGCCGGCGAGGACGGTCTCGCTCGCCAGCACGGTCGCTCCCGGATCGACGGTGAGGACGGTCCGCTGGTAGAGGCGGGAGTCGGCGAAGGGGATCACCGGTTCGGGCAGGTACTCGACGTAGGCGCCCGGGCCGGCCGTCAGGTGGAGGAGCTGCGTCGCGTAGTCGTGCTCCATCCGGTAGGCCTTGGTGGCCGCCTGGGTGGTGAGGTGGACCGCCGTGTCGGCGCCGCAGTGCACGTCCGTGCGCAGCCGGTCGGCCTGCAGGATGCCGCCGCCGGTGGACAGCAGGAAGGTGACGGCGAGGTCGGGGCGGGCCGGGTCGAAGTGCAGCGGGCGCATGATCTGCAGCGGCGACTTCTGGTAGTGGCCGGTGAGTTCGGTGCGTCCGCCGACCATCTCGAAGGCCAGTTCCAGCAGCCCGACCTTGCCGGGGCGCCCGACCGCGAGGGTGTCGGGCGTCCCGGCGTGGCGGCGGACCTCGTACGGGACGCGGGTCGGCTCGTAGTGCCGGGGGTCAAGTCGGGGCACCGCCCTCGCCGCAGTCACAGCGGTCATTGCGGTCATGCCGGTCACATTAGTCACAGCGGTCACGCCGGGACCTTCCGGAAGGTCGCCAGGAACGCGGCGATCTCCTCCAGCCCCTCCCCCGTCAGGCAGTTGGTGAGCACCACCGGCCCGCCCTCGCGCACCCGGCGGGCGTCGGACTCCATGATGCCGAGGTCGGCGCGGACGTACTGGGCGATGTCGATCTTGTTGATGACCAACAGGTCCGACTCGGTGATGCCCGGGCCGCGTTTGCGGGGCATCTTCTCGCCCTCGGCGGTGTCGAGGACGAAGAGGAAGAGGTCCACCAGCACCGGGCTGAAGGTCAGCGTGAGGTTGTCGCCGCCGGACTCGAACAGCAGGGTGTCCACGTCGGGGAAGCGTTCCAGGAGTTCGGCGCCGGCCGCGAGGTTCATCGTCGGGTCGTCCCGGACGGCGGTGTGCGGGCAGGCGCCGGTCTCCACGCCGACCACCCGTTCCGGGTCCAGCATCCCGGCCAGGGTGCGGCGCACGTGCTGGGCGTCCTCCTGGGTGTAGATGTCGTTGGTGATGACGGCGGGCCGGTGGCCGCGCGCGATCAGCACCGGGACGAGCGCCTCGATCAGCGCCGTCTTGCCGGAGCCCACCGGCCCGCCGATGCCCACCCGGAGCACGTTGTCGGTCAACGTCAACTCTCCTCCTCTGGTCCCGAGTTGCGTACGAAAAAAAGAAGGGGGTCAGCTCGCGAACAGCCGGGCCTCGGCCCGCTCGTGCCGTCCGGACATCGTGTCGGCGACCGGTACGCAGCCGCCCAGGTCGTCCAACTCCCGCACCAGCGCGGCCGCCACGACCTCCCGGATGACCGGCGCGGTCGCCCGCAGCACCACCTGCGCCCGGCGGTGGTCGGTCAGCCGCAGTCGCAGCGCCGCGCCGACGAAGCTGGTGCAGAACGCGAACAGGTCACCGGTGACGGCTTGTTCGACGGGGACGCCGGCCGAGGCGTGGGCCACCCCGGCGGCCACTGCCTGGCAGCCGGGGGCGCGCTTGTCCGCGACCAGCTCCGCGTACCGCTCCAGCGGCTCGCCGCCCACCGACTCCCGGGCGATGTCGAGAAGTTGGCGCCCGGTCCGGGTGGCGGCCAGCCGCAGCTCACGGTTGAGCTTGGTGGCGTACAGCCGCTGGTCGGTCTCGGCGAGCAGCGCCAGGTCGCCCGCCGAGGCGGCCCGGTGGGCGAGGACGAGCGCGGTGGCGTCGGACGGGCCGACGCCGTGCCGCAGCAGGTCGGCGAGCAGCTCGGGCAGGGTGTCGGGCGTGACGGCCTTGGCCTGGGCGTAGCCCTCCAGTCCGTGCGAGAGGGTGTAGAAGCCGCTAGGGAAGGCGGAGTCGGTCAGCTGGAGGCAGACCAGCAGCGCGTCCAGCCCGTCCCCGGAGGAGCCGCCAACCCAGGAGTCGCCGCTCACCCGCGAGTCGCCGCTCACGCGAGGTAGAACAGGTGGTTGAGCGGCAGTTCGCGAGCCGGCTCGATGGTCGCGGGCTCGCCGTCCAGGGTGACCTTGTACGTCTCCGGGTCGACCGCGATCTTCGGCAGCGCGTCGTTGCGCACCATGTGCTGCTTGCCGACCGACCGGCACCGCCGCACCGGCAACACCCGACTCTCCAGACCGAGTTGCTTGGGGACGCCGAGGTCCACCGCCGCCTGGGACATGAAGGAGACCCGGGTGGCCTGCCGGGCCCGCCCGTACGCGCCGAACATCGGGCGGTAGTAGACCGGTTGCGGGGTGGGCAGCGAGGCGTTCGGGTCGCCCATCAGCGCCCAGTTGATCACGCCGCCCTTGATCACCATCTTGGGTTTGGCGGCGAAGGAGTTGATCGGCCAGAGCACGATGTCCGCGAGCTTGCCGGGCTCCAGCGAGCCGATGTGCTCGGCGGTGCCGGAGGCGACGGCCGGGTTGATGGTGAGCTTGGCGAGGTAGCGCAACACCCGGACGTTGTCGTGGCGTTCGCTGTCGCCGGCCAGCTTGCCGCGCCGGTCCTTGCAGTGGTGGGCGGTCTGGAAGGCGCGGGTGAAGGTCTCGCCGATCCGGCCCATCGCCTGCGAGTCGGAGGAGAAGATCGAGATGACGCCCTCGTCGTGCAGGACGGTCTCGGCGGCGATGGTCTCGGCGCGCACCCGGGAGTCGGCGAAGGAGACGTCCTCGGGGATGTCGTGGCTGAGGTGGTGGCAGACCATCACCATGTCCAGCAGTTCGTCGACCGAGTTGACGGTGTAGGGCAGCGTCGGGTTGGTGGAGGACGGCAGCACGTTGGGCTCGCCGGCGATCCGCATGATGTCGGGGGCGTGGCCGCCGCCCGCGCCCTCGGTGTGGAAGGTGTGGATGGTGCGCCCGTCGATCGCGGACAGGGTGTCCTCGAAGTAGCCGGACTCGTTGAGGGTGTCCGTGTGGATGGCCACCTGCACGTCGTACTCGTCGGCGACGCTCAGCGCGCTGTCGATCGCGGCCGGGGTGCTGCCCCAGTCCTCGTGCACCTTGAGGCCGCACACCCCCGCCTCGACCTGCTCGCGCAGCGCGCCGGGCAGGGAGCCGTTGCCCTTGCCGAGCAGCCCGACGTTGACCGGCAGGTCCTCGACCGCCTGGTACATCCGCCCGATGTTCCACGGGCCGGGCGTGCAGGTGGTGCCGTTGGTGCCGTCGGACGGGCCGGTGCCGCCGCCGATGAGGGTGGTGATGCCGTTGCTCAGCGCCTCCCGCACCTGCTGCGGGGAGATGAAGTGGATGTGGGTGTCGATGCCGCCGGCGGTGGCGATCAGGTGCTCGCCGGAGACCACCTCGGTGCCGGGGCCGATCACCAGCCGGGGGTGCACGCCGCTCTGGGTGTGCGGGTTGCCGGCCTTGCCGACGGCGGCGATGAAGCCGTCCTTGACGCCGATGTCGCCCTTGACGACGCCGAGCACCGGGTCCAGGACGACGACGTTGGTGATGACCAGGTCGAGCGCGCCCTGGACGGAGGTGGCGGCCGGGTCCTGGGCCATGCCGTCACGGATGCCCTTGCCGCCGCCGTAGACGGCCTCGTCCCCGTAGTGGCCCTGGTTGAAGTCCCGTTCGACCTCGACCACGAGGTTGGTGTCGGCGAGGTGGAAGCGGTCGCCGACGGTGGGGCCGAACAGGTCGGTGTACTGCTTGCGGGGGAGGATGGCCATCAGCGGGCGCCTTCCTGGCGGGTCCCCGAGGGGAGGTCCGAGCGGATTTCCGTGGTGAAGTCCGCGGGGGCTTCCGTGAGTTCGAGGTTGGTGCCCTTGAAGCCGCGGGCCATCGCCCGGTCGATGGCCCGGGCGCGGGTGGCGGGCGCGGTGGTGCCACCGTCCACCAGGTTGCTGAATCCGACCAGACGGCGGTGGCCGCCGAACTCGGTGAGCGTGACGTCCTTGGTGTCCCCGGGCTCGAAGCGGACGGCGGTGCCGGCCGGGATGTCCAGGTGCTTGCCGAAGGCGGCGTTGCGGTCGAAGTCGAGGGCCCGGTTGGCCTCGAAGAAGTGGTAGTGGGAGCCGACTTGGATCGCCCGGTCACCGGTGTTGCTGACCGTGACGGTGGCCTTGGCGCGGCCGGCGTTGATCTCCACCGGTTCGTCGCCGTACAGGTATGCGGCACCACCGGACATGGCGGCCTTCCTCTCTGCCGGTTCAGTGGGGGGTGTGTGCGGGTGCGTGCGCGTGGGGGTGCGCGTGCGCCGGGACGGGGTGGCTGTGCGCGTGCGCCGGGGCGGGGTGGCTGTGCGCGTGGCCGTGCCCGTGCTCCGCGTCGAGACCGGCCAGGATGCCGTCCTCCCCGTGCCCGAGCAGGTGCAGCGCCGCCGCCGTCCGGGCCGCGACCACCCCGGCGATCGCGGCCGGCCGCAGCAGCGGACCGCCGTCCCGGACGGCGTCCCGCACGCCGTCCGGCAGGACCGGAGGCGCGCTGCGCAGGGCCGGGCCGAAGGAGGCCGGAACGGCTGTCACCTCGCGGGCGCCGAGCAGGCGGCAGCGTGCGAGGCCCTCGGCCGGGTCGGGGTCGCCGCCCTCGAAGGCCACCTCCACCCAGCGGTGCCGCCCGTACTGGCGGACCAGCCGGGCGATCCGGAACAGTTCGGCGTCCTCGAAGGGCCCGGCCGCCGGGGCGGTGACCAGCACCGCGCCGTCCGGAGCGGTGACGGCAGCGGCGCGCAGCCAGCCGACGAGGTGCTCGGCAGCGCCGAAGGGGGCGGTCAGGGCGAGCCGTCCGCGTCCCTCCCCGGCGGCGAGCCAGCGCAGTGTCCGGGCGGTGTCGGCCACCAGCCGGGGGTCGCGGCCGAGCGTCATCGGTACGACGCACACGGGCCCCTCGCCCGCGGCCAGCGCCGACCGTACGGCCTCGCCGAGCGGACGGCCGGTCGGAACGGCCGCGTGGACGGCGGCCGCGGCGGCGGCAGGGACGGCGGGCCCGTGCGCCACCAGCCCGGCCAGGTCCCGGCCGCCGTCGCTCTCGTGCCCGCCGGCCAGCACCACGGTGGCGGACTGGGGTCGGGCCATGGCTCAGGCACCTACCGGGTCGTGACAGGACACGAGCTTGGTGCCGTCCAGGAACGCGGCCTCGACCTGGAGCAGCGGCAGCATCTCGCGCACGCCTGGCATGACGTCCGCGTTGCCGACGACCTGCTTGCCGATCTCCATGCACTCGGCGACGGTGCGGCCGTCCCGGGCGCCCTCCATGATGGCCTCGCTGATCAGCGCGCAGGCCTCGCTGTAGTTCAGTTTGACGCCGCGGTCGCGGCGTTTGCGGGCCAGATCGGCCACGACGTAGATGTACAGCTTGTCCATCTCACGCGGAGAGAGATTCACGGGAATCACTCTTCCTTTCCGAGGATCCGATGATGTGCGAGGCAGTTGGACGGAGACGACGGGGAAGACAGGAAGACGGGACGACAAGAAAGACGGAAAGGCCGACAATCAGACCCGGCGTAGGCGGGGAACGGCCGGTACGGCCGCCAGGAACAGCATCGCGGTCAGCACGAACGGCCACGTGAAGGCGTGACCGCCGAAGGGCGCGCAGATCGCGGCGAGCGCCGGGGTCAGGACGGTGGCGGTGGCCGCGCCGAGCAGGGCGTAGCCCGCGCTCCAGCGGCTCGGCGCGAGGAACACCCCGCACAGCGCGAGGGCCACCAGCACACCGCTGTAGCCGAGCAGCCCCTGCCCGGTGTCCTCGGCGGGCGCGCCGAGCGCCCAGGCGGTGAGCAGTCCGGTCGCGCTGCCCGCGCAGGCCATCAGGCCCGCGAGCCGGCTCGCCGCGAACAGTGCGGCCACGAACAGGAGTCCGCACACCACGGACGGCATGAAATCGACCTGAGCGACACCGCGCAGGACCTCGGCGACCAATCTGACGGATACCGGACGTGCGGTCCCGACCGTGCTCTCCTCACTTTGCTGCTGACCCATGCTTCGCACCAATGTCCGGGACGGCCGGCGGGTTTGGACACGACCCCCGGCGATTCCTCCGGAACCGTACTCCTACGGAATGCGAACGTGGGCGCGCACGGCGAGCTACGAGGCGCGGACGAAGCGTGACCATCAGGCCGCTGAGCTGCAACAATTTGTTGAAGTCGAGGGCCGTGGAGTTCACCGCTGTGAGGAATTCTTTGCGAAGTTTTACCCGCGGCCCAAATGCCGGACCAGGAACCGCTCCGAGGCCTCCACCTCGAACTCCGGCACCTCCAGGTGGCCGCCGGGATTGGCGTGCAGCGTCTTCTCCCGCGAGCCGAACGCGTCGAACAGCGCCAGCGCCCCCTCGCGCGGCACCAGCTCATCGTCCCACTGCAGGACGAACTCCAGTGGCACGTGGACCCGTTGGGCCGCCTCCGCCTGCGCCGCGTGCCCCGTCAGCCCGAACACCGCGGCGGTGATCCGCGGTTCGGCCGCCGCGAGCGGGATGCCGACCACGCTGCCCAGCGACAACCCCCAGAACCCGACCGGCCCGAGGCCCTCCCCTGCCTTGTCCAGCGCGTCCAGTACGGCCGTCCACTCGGGCACCGCGCGCTCCGCGAGCGCCGCCGTGTGCCGTGCCACCCAGGCACTGATCGGCCGCCGGGCGGCCAGCAACTCCCCGATCTCCGTGACGAACCGCTCGTCCTGCGCACTGCGGGGCCGCTCCCCGTGCCCCGGCGCGTCCAGCGACACCGCCGCGAACCCGTACCGCGTGACACACCGCCGGGCCCGCTCCGCGACCGTCAGCCTGTCCCCGCCCCCACCGTGCCCGAGCAGCACCAGCGGCCGCCCGCCGAGGGGCGGGCCGTCCGGCTGCCAGAGCACACCGGGCACCCCGTCCAGGGTGAAGCCGCGCTGCGAAACGCCGTCCGAGTTGATCTCCGAGATGAAGTGCACCCCGCCATGATGGCGCCCGACACACGTTCGAGTCCCGGGTTTCCCCGCCCTGGCCGATAGTCGCCCGCGTGGGCGCCTCCGCCCGTCCGGGCGCCTCCGCCCCCGCCCCAGGGGTTGCCGCCGCGGCGGACGCGGTCGGCGTGGGAAGTCGGACCGGCCGACCTCCCACGCCCCGCTCCCGCTCGGACTACCGCGCCTGCACGGTCTCCCGCAGGAAGTCCAGCACCAGCGCCATCGTCTCCTCCGGCCGCTCCAGGCTCGGCAGGTGGCCGGCCCACGGCAGCTCCACGTGCCGGGCGTTCGGGAGGACGGTCGCGAGGGTCGCGGCGATCTCCCGGAAGTCCGGCACGTCGTGCGCACCGCCGACCGCCAGGGTCGGGGCCGTGATCAGGGAGAGGTCCACCTCCTCCTTGTCCGGGCCGACCGTCGCCTCCAGCTGCACGTCGAACGCGTGCCGCTGCATCCGCCGGACGCTCTCGCGGACCGCCTCGTCCGCCTCCGGACCCAGCCAGGTCTCGACGTTCAGCTCGACTGCCCCGTCGAGGTCCCCCGCCTCGATCAGCTCGTCCTCGCGCCCGCCGAAGGCCCGCAGCACCTCACTCGGCTGGTGCCCGGGCATGCCCGGCGCCAGCAGCGCCAGCGCGGTCACCGCCTCCGGGCGCAGCGCGGCCACCGTCAGGGCGATCCGCCCGCCGTGCGAGGCGCCGACCAGCGCCGCGGACTCGATGCCCAGGTGGTCCAGCAGGGCCAGGACGTCCCCGGCATCGCTGTACGGGACCTCCGAGAGGGGCGACTCGCCGAACCCGTGGAAGTCCGCCCGCACCACCCGGTACCCGGCGTCGAGCAGCGGCTGCCACTGCGCGTCCCACATCCGTCGGTCGCACACCGAGGAGTGCAGCAGCACCACGGCGGGCCCACTGCCTGCTACGTCATGAGAAATGATCATCGGGCGGATGCTAGCGGGTCTGTGGCCGGTCCCCAATCGATTTGACGAAGCTCACGGACCCCCTGCCCGGCATGTCCCCGCATGTCCGATCGGCGTCAGCCCCCCACCCGCCCCCACCGATCCCCCGCGGCCCACCCGCCCGTGGCACCACGTGAACGGACCCCGGGACGGGAGTAAGCGCTTCCGGCCGCCCCCGGGCTCTGGGTCGGTGAGGAGGTGCTCATGGGAGAAACGAAGAGCGGGCGGGACGACGAGATCCAGACGTTCATCATCGCGGTCTGGCCGCGTCTGCTCCGGACGGCCTACCTGCTGGCCGGGGAGCAGTACGCGGCGGAGGACCTCGTGCAGTCCGCCGCCGAGAAGGCCTGCGCGGCCTGGTCGAAGGTGCGCCGGGCGGACGATCCGTACGCCTATGTGCGGCGGATCCTGGTCAACCAGCACGCCCGCCGTTGGCGGCGCCGGCCGCCGGAGCTGCTGGTGGACGCGGTGCCGGACGCTGCCGGGCAGGAGGACGGGTTCGCCCGGTCCGACCAGCGCGGGGCGCTGCTGGCGGCGCTGGCCACCCTGCCGCCGCGCCAACGGGAGGCGGTAGTGCTGCGGCACTGGGAGGACCTGAGCGACAGCCAGACGGCGGCCGCCATGGGGTGCTCGGTGGGCGCGGTGCGCAGCCACGCCGCGAAGGGCATCGCGCGGTTGCGGCAGGTCACGGAGCTGGTGGGGCTCAAGGACACGGCACACATCGGAGGATCGGCATGAGCGGGATGGGCGGCATGAACGGCGTGAACGCGAACCTGGACGACAAGGACCCGTGGATCGGCCTCGCCATGGCCGAGGCCGCGGACGGTGCGAGGGTCGGACCGCCGCCGGTGGCGGACATCCTGGCGGGCGGCCGCCGGCTGCGGCACCGCCGCCGTACGGTGGTCGGCGTGGTGGCGCTGGCCTCGGTGGTGGCCCTGACGGGCGGGGCGCTGGCGCAGTTGCGTCCGGACCCGGCGGCCGCCCGGAGCGTCTCCGCCGCCGGCACCGGCACCGCCGCCGCACCCGCAACCACAGCAGCCACCACCTCCTCCGCCGTGCGCGACCCGTTCACCCCGGTCCGGGTGCGGCTCGGGCAGGGCGTGGCCAACGGCAGGACCTGGGAGCTGTGGCAGGCGCTCTGGCCGGTGGCACCGAAGGAGCGGGCGTACGAGCAGGCGCTCGCGGTGTGGCAGGAGCGCGCGCCCTTCGACTCGAACGTCGCGAAGCCGACTCCGGAGTTCGTCGCCCAGTACTGGGATCCGAACTCCGATGTCATCAACACCTACTTCACCCTGGACGGGGTGCGCCTCGGGCACGACTCGGAGGGCACCACGCCGTCCCCGGGCAAGCTGGACCCGCGCGACCGCACCGTCGTCGGTGGCGGCCTGGTGGGCCGCAGCAGCAAGGACGGCATCCTGCCCCCGGCGGACCTGGTGATGATCTCCATCGGTCCGGACGTCGGACGCGTGGTGGTGACCTGGGAGGACGGCACGACCACCGAGCCCGCGCCCGTCACCGTCGGCGACTCCCCGACCCGCCGCCTGGTGGTGGCCCGCCCGGGGACGATGCGGGCGAAGTCCTGGCAGTTCTTCGACACGGACGGCAGGAAGCTCCCGGACCGCGGCGCCAAGTACCTCACCGAGCCCGTCTCCTGAGCCGCACCCGCCCAGCACGGGAGTGGGAAGTCGGCTCCGCCGACTTCCCACTCGCCCCGTCCTCCGAAGCCGCCGTCAGCCCGCCGCGCCCATCAGCAGCTTCGCCGCGGCCGCCGCGCCGTCCGTGCGGATCTCGCCGGCCGCGGCCGCCGCGCGCTCGCGGGTCTCGGGGGCGAGGGCCTGCCGGAGCGCGGCGGACAGGGTGTCGACCGTCGGGGTGGGGCCGTCGTGGGCGACGCCGATGCCCAGCGCGGCCACCCGCGCCGCCCAGTACGGCTGGTCCACGATCTGCGGCACCAGAACCTGGGGCGCACCGGCCCGGGCGGCCGTGGTGGTGGTGCCCGCGCCGCCGTGGTGGACGACGGCGGCGACCCGGGGGAACAGGGCCTGCTGGCTGACCTCGCCGACGGCGAAGCAGTCCGCCGCGTCGTCGACCTCGGCCAGCTGCGCCCACCCGCGGCCGAGCAGGACCCGGCGGCCCTGCGCGCGGACCGCGTCGACGGCCACCCGGGCGGCGCCGGCCGCGTCGCGCAGCGGCATGCTGCCGAAGCCGACGTACACCGGTGCCTCGCCGGCGGCCAGGAAGGCCTCCAGGTCGGCGGGCAGCGGGCGGTCGTCGGGCAGGATCCACGCGCCGGTGTGCTCCACCTCGAGGTCGGCCGGGAGCAGCCACGGACCGATCGTCGGGTCGGTGGCCAACCACGGGCGGTCGGTGAAGACGTGGTCCCGGACGTTCTCGACCACCGGCAGCCCCACGGCCGCCCGGTGGCCGTTCACCGGCTCGCCGAACAGGGCGTTCGTGGTCCCGATGTTGAGCTCCCACAGCTCCCGGTTGTCGGTCACCTCCGCCGGGTACGGCTGCATCGGGTACTCGAACGGCCGGTGGTGCGGGGAGGGCAGCATGGTCGGCTGCAGGGCGACGTACGCGAAGCGCGCGCCCAGCTTCTCCGCCGCCGCCTGCGCACCGGCCACGGCCGGGAACAGCCCGGTCGCCACCACAGCGCCGCCCGCTTCGGCCTCCGCGAGCACCGCCTCGTAGAACTGCTCGACGAGCATGGCCGCCCGCTTGGGGAAGTCCTGCGGCGCCGGCGGCGGGGCGCTCACCAGCGAGCGCACCGACTGCCCGACCGGCACCAGCTCGATCCCGGCCTCGGCCAGTCGCACCGCGAACTCCTCGTCCGGCGGCGCACACACCTTCACTTCCGCGCCCAGCTCCCGCAGTTGCAGTGCCAGACCCGCCAGCGGCTCGACGTCCCCGCGCGATCCATACGTCGACAACACCACACGCACTTCGTGACTCTCCCGTTTTCGCTGGCCCTGGCCTTGAGTTGGTGATTCTGCGGCATGACCGGGGCCTTGCCGCAAGTCCCTTCGTGCGCTATACATTGAGAGTGGCGGGGAGTGAATGCACCTCCCCTTCCCCTCTCTCACCTCCTTCGCCATCCTCGACCTTCGTTCTGTCAGACTCCTTCCATGCGAGGGATCATCGAGGGCATGGCCGGGCAACTGACGCTGGTTCCGGGCGTGGTGGGGGTGATGCTCGGCGGGAGCCGGGCGCGCGGGGAGCACCGGCCGGGGTCGGACTGGGACCTCGGGGTGTACTACCGCGGCGGCCTCGACCTCGACGCGCTACGGGCGTTGGCCGGGCCCGGTGTGGAAGTGGCCGGGCCGGGCGAGTGGGGGCCATGGGTGAACGGCGGCGCGTGGCTGCGGGTCGACGGGGTCGCGGTGGACTGGATCCTGCGGGACCTGGACCGCGTCGAGCGGGTGTGGGCGGACTGCCGCGAGGGCCGCTACGAGGCGGGGGTGCAACCGGGCCATCCGCTCGGTTTCTGGTCGCCCTGCTACGCCGGGGAGGTGGCGCTCGGGCAGGTACTGGCCGATCCCACGGGCGAGTTGGCAAAGCTCCAGCAGCAGACCGCGACCTACCCCGAGCCGCTCCGCGAGGCCTTGACGGCGGCGGCCTGGGAGGCAGGGTTCCTGCTGGACGCCGCCGCGAAGGGCGCCGCCCGTACGGACGTCCTGCACGTCTCGCTCTGCCTGTCCCGCGCGTTCGGTGTCCTCACCCAGGCCCTGTACGCCCACCACCGCCGCTGGTACCTCAACGAGAAGGGGGCGCTGGCCTTCGCCGAGCAACTGCCGGCCGCACCAGCGGACTTCGGACCGCGCCTGCGCACCCTGCTGGCGGCGCCCGGCGGTTCGGCCGAGGAGCTGGCGGCGACGGTGGCCCGGGCACAGGAACTGACCCGGGAGACCGTCGCCGCACTCGCCGACTGATCCCGCCCCCAGGTGCAGCCGTCCCGGGCCGGACCGGTGCCAGGCGAGACCGGTGTCAGACATCCCATGCCGTAGCGGTGTCAAGCTGTGGCTGGGAGGGTTGCGTGGTGTGACCAGGCAGTGGCCTCGTCGTAGAGCGTGCGGGTC